>JANWHL010000145.1 GCA_025450405.1 Ktedonobacterales bacterium | reverse complement strand
TGGCGCTGGCGGTCGCGATCGGCCACGGCCTGATCCCCGCTGGTGGCGACCTGGCCAATGCCGTGCTGCCCAATCTGCTGCCGGGTCGGTGGGCGGAGTTCGTCTTCGGCATGATCGCGGCCGACCTGTATGTCACGGGCCGCGTCGCGCGGTGGGCAAGCAGCCCACTTCTGCTGCTGGGCGCGGGCGCGACGGCGCTGGTGCTCATCCCGGTGAGCGTGCGCGCTACCACCTGGCCAATCAGCCACCTGCTGTTCGGCGCGGTGTTTTTCCTGGTTCTGTGCCTGGTGCTGGCCGCCAACAACATCGTCAGCCGGGTGTTCGCCTGGCGCCCGCTGGTCACCGTCGGCGTGATGTCGTACAGCCTGTATCTGGTGCACCAGCCGCTGGTGCAGGTGCTCAGCTATCTGATCGTGGTGCATGGTCACGCGACGCCCCGGCTCGCGTTTGTGGCGGTGCTGATCTGTCTCCCGATCCTGTTCCTGGTCGCGTGGGTGCTGTTCGTGACGGTGGAGCGCCGCACCCTGGGCACGCACCAATCGCCCGAGGTCGCGTTTCTCGTGCCCGCGCGGCTCGATGCGGCGGTGGCCCGCGCGCGGGCCGCGGTGGGCGCGGCGTTCGCCAGAGTGTGGCACGCGGTGCCCAGGCGCTGGCGCACTGGTGTGCGGGCGCCTGGGTGGGTCGCGCGTTCGTGGCGCGTGCGGCTCGAGTACCGCATCGCCGCCGCCGCGATGGCCGTGGCCGTGGCGGCCATCCTGCTGCTGGGGCCGCTGAGCGCGCTGCGGCCGGTGGTGCACGCGGCGGTGCACACGGCGGGGCGCGATCTGCGCGCGGTGGTGCATCCGAGCGCGCATGAGGGCACGCCGGCAAGCACACAACCGACCACGGCGTCGAGCGCGCCGACGACGGCCCTCGCCTTGCGCGGCACACCGCTCATCAGCGCGGGCGTACCGGCCTATGCCTCGTCCACGTACAATCCAGCCAGTGATGCCAATGACCTGAGTTATGACACGGAGTGGCGCTCACTCGGGGTCCCAGCGTGGCTGGCGTATGATCTTTCGAGTGTCTCAACCGCCCAGCGGAGCACCGTCCTGGTCGTCTGGTACAACGGCAGTTATGAGTACGACAACACGGTCATCAAAATGGACGCCTATAACTGCCCGCGCGATTACACCATCGATGTGAACGCCGCGTCCGGCGGGGGAGCGCCGCCCACTACGGGCTGGGTGACGCGTGTCACGGTGACGGGGAACGCTCGGCACTCGCGCCAGCACATCATCGACATGCGCGGCTACAACTGGGTGCGCGTACGGGCGACGGCGGTGGATGGCACAACTTACAACGAGGACATCGCGCTCAACATGGACGTCTACACCGCGGGGCCGGCGGTCGCGGACGATTGGATCTTCTACGGCGACTCGATCACGGCCGGCGGAATGAACCACGACTCGGTCGCGGGGGTGACCGCGTTCACGCAGTTGATCCACGCGGCGAATTCGCGGCGGTACCCCGCGGCGGAGGATGGCGGGATTCCCGGCTTCACGAGCGCCGACGGGGCCAGGCTCGTGCCTGAGTGGCTGCCGCTCTTTCCGGGCAAATATGTGGGGCTGAGCTATGGGACGAATGATGCTTCGGGGTGTGTGGATCCGCGGGCGTTCTACGCGAACTATGTGACCATGGTCCGGGCCGTGCTGGCCGCGGGCAAGGTGCCCATTGTGCCGCATATCCCCTGGGGGCGCACGGCGAACATCCAACACTGCGCGCCCGGACTCAACGCCCAGATCGATCGCCTTTACCGCGCCTTTCCCCAGATCGCCCGCGGTCCTGACCTCTGGGCATACTTTCAGAGCCATCCGGACCTGATCTCCGAGGATGGCATCCACCCCAACAACCGGGGCTATGGCGCGCTCCGGCAGCAGTGGGCGGCGGCGATGCTGAAGACGGTCGAGCGCTAGGCACGCCGGGCGCGGACTTCGAGGAGGCGGGCGATGGCGGGCGGCGTGGTGGCGCGGAGAAGCGCGGTGGGCGATGCTTGGCGGCGCGGCCTGGCGACGGCGGGACGCGTGCGCCAGCGGCTCCGCAAGGCGTCGTTGGCCAGCCATCTCCGCGGACTGTGGGTGCGCCGCAAGCTGGCCCGAGCCGGCATCGTGGTTGTGCCGCCTGGTCGGCCGGGCGTGCGGGTGGCGAGCCAGGGCAGCATCGTCGTGGAAAATGTCGCGCTCTATCCCGGTGTCCGTCTCGAATGTTGGCGTGGCGCGCGCATGACGATTGGCAACGGCACGTATCTGAATCGGAACACGGAGGTCATCGCCGCGCGTGAGGTCCGCATCGGGCGGGACTGCATGATCGCCTGGGATGTGGTGATCATGGACACTGACCAGCATGGGGTGGGCGGGGGCGCCGCCGTCGCCAAGCCGGTCATCATTGGGGACCGGGTATGGATTGGGTGCCGGGCGCTGATTCTCAAGGGAGTCACGATAGGTGATGACGCGGTGGTGGGGGCCGGGGCGATCGTGACGCACGACGTGCCGGCCGGTGCCGTCGTGACGGGTCCGGCGGCCACTGTCCGCCAGTGCGGTGGATGAGGATGGCGGGCGTCCCCGACGTGGGCGCACGGATCGTGGGGCAGCGTGCGGAATTGAAGGTCCGCGTGCAATCCTGGATGGCGAGCGTAGAGGCGAGCGTGGCGGGGGATGGCCCGATGGCGAGTGGGGTGGTTGGGGGCGGATGCGGAATTGAAGTTCCGCGTGTCATCATGCTGCCGGTGTTTTGCTGATCGCTGAAGATTTGGAGCGACCACAGGCGAGCGCGCCAGCCCGGGGGAAGCGCACCAGCGGGGGCGGGCGCGGTGGTGGGGCGAGGTGGCGCCCTGAAGGACGCGGCGAATCCGCCGGGCACGAGAGCGGGTCGGGCGTGGGGGACCAAGCCCGGCACGAGGAACGCGGCGATGGGGGCGGCCGCGGCGTGCATGGGGGCGCGATGCGTGGGCCAGCGCGGCAGCCATGGGCGGGTGGGGTGGTGGAGCGAGGTGGAGAGCGGACGCGGTCAGCCGCGGGGCAGTGTCAGCGTGTGCGCATGAGGTCGACGGCGCGGGTCCAGACGGCGCGGGGGCCGAGGGCCGGTGGGGGCGCGATCGGGGTGGAGCTGGCCGCGTTGGTTACGTTGGTCGTGAGTGCGGGCGCGGCGGCCGAGGAGACGCGTTGGCTCGCGCCTTCGTGGGCGCGCTTGCGTGCCTGGAAGAAGGGCCGCTCGGTGAGCTGGAAGGAGACGTACGCGACGGCCAGGCTGAGGGGGGCGCCAATGAGGAAGCGCGCGATGACCAGAGTGACGAGGTTGGCGTGGGTGGGCGCCGGCAGGAGGGGGCCGATGGCGCGGATGACGATACTGTGCCAGAGGTAGACGCTGTAGGAGATCAGCCCGATGAAACGCATGGGACGCGAGGCGAGCGCGCGCCGCACCATGGCGGGTCCGAAGAGGGTCCCGAAGAGGACGCCGCCATAGCCGAGGCCGAGCAGCTCGAGCTCGAAGTGGGGCTGGCCACCCGGCGCGAAGGCGGTCGCCAACAGCAGGACGATGCCCGCGACGAGCGTGGCGTTCCCCGCGAGGCGCAGTCGCTCGCGCTGGCGGGCGTCCAGACGGATCAGCTGGGTGACGTTGACGTAGAAGATGCCGCAGGTGATGCCGATGCCGAAGACGACGAGGTGGAAGGGCAAGCTGTACTGGCCGACCAGGAAGGTGCCGACCACCGGCAGGCGCTGGATGCCGTGGACGTGGTCGAGCAAATCGGCCGCGACGGAGATCGCGGCCATGGCCGTGATGGCGATGCCCATGCCCGCGCGCGTGCCGAAGCGCCGGACCAGCCGGCTCGCCGCCCAGGCGATCAGCGGCAGGGCGACATAGAACTGGACCTCGACGGCCATCGTCCAGTAGACGGCGTTGATGCTCTGGGCGGTCGCCGCCGAGACGTTGGAGAGGAAGAAGACGTGGACCAGCGCGTCGCCCAGGGCGGCAAGGGTGAGTGGGCCGGCGAGCACGAGGATGATGAGGCTGGCCCAATAGGCCGGGCCGACACGCAAGGCGCGGCGGCGATAGAACATGCGGGCGGAGGGGCGCGGCTGGAGGCCAAAGATCCAGCGGGCATAGGGCAGGAACAGCAGGAAGCCGCTGAGGACGAAGAAGAGCTGAACGCCGGTGCGGCCGTAGGTAATGGCGTACTGGTGTGACTGGAACCCCGGAACAAGCGCCGGGATGCCGGGCATCTCGGCCCAGGAATGGAAGAGGATGACCAGCAGCACGGCCACGGCGCGCAACCCGTCGAGGGAGGGAATCGAGTTGACGGACCCGCTCTCGGGCCAGAGGCGCGCGAAGACGCCGCGCACGCTCGGCTGGGAGGGTGTCGCGGGCGACTCGTGGGCGGCAATGGGGGTGGATGACAACATGGGGAGCCCTCCCAATGGCTTAGCGCGGCGTTTCGGCCTTGGCGGGAATCGCATAGAGAATGTGGTGGACGGGATCGACGCGGTACTGGCGCAGGCACTCCGCGTAGGCCCGGGCGAAATAGAGGTAGCGCAGCGGGTTGTGAGGTCGGCGGCCAGACGTGAGCGTACGCCAATCGCCCAGGCACTCACGGCGCGTCTCTTCGAGCCATTCGCGGCCGCGGGGATCGCCCATGAGGGTGAGCTTGGCGGCCAGGGCGGCGTTCCCGCGGGCGTAGGCGCGCGAGCTGCGCAGCACCGCGCGCGCGCCGTAGCGATGGCCATGGGTATGATAGACGACGGACCGCGGGGTTGAGCGCATTTTGATGCCGATGCGCTCCATACGCAATTTATAGTCGGTGTCTTCAGCGGCCGGGAACACGGCCCCCGCGCCCAGACACTCGTCGAACATGCCAACGCGCTCGACGGCGCGCCGCCGGATGGCGAAGTTGCCGCCGATCCAATCCCAGCCCGCTGGGGCCTGGCGGTCGGCGGCGATTGGATCATAGAGGGCGTCGGCGGGCTCCAGACAGGGGCAACTGGCCGGCCCCCCATGCGCTGGAGAAGGAGCCAGGAGCGCACCGCCGACGAGGCCAACAGCCGGCTCGGCGGCGAAGATGCCGCCGAGGGTCGCCAGCCAATCCTCGCGCGCCTCGCAGTCATCGTCGGTCATGGCGATGATGTCGCCGGTGGCGGCCCGGATGCCAGCGTTGCGGGCGAGGGAGAGCCCGCGCCGGTCGAGATGGACGTAGTGCACACGCGCATCGCTGAGCGCCGCCGCTTTGCCGACCGCGGCGAGGGCCGGGTCGTCGCCCTGGCCGACGAGGACCAGCTCCCAGTCTGTCCACGTCTGGTGGCGAATCGACGCGATGGCCGCGTCCACCGTGGTGGCGCGGGTCGCGGCGATGCAGACGGAGATCTTCACGGGTTCACTCCCAGGACCGCAAGGTTCATGGTGTTGAGTTTGCCACCGGCGCATCCGCTTTGGGAAGAGTGGGGGAGTATCAGTTCTCGCTGTCGTCGTCCAGGTCGATCAGGGCATCGGGTCGGACGGCTACCTCAACCGGGGTGGCGCCGCGCTCACGAGGAGCAATCCCACGCGAGGTGCTCCAGGCGGGTGACGAGCGTTCGAAGTCGTCCACGCCGTTGTGGGCGGCGTGCGTGGTGTGGCTGTCCGCGCCGTTATGGCCGTTGGTCCGCCCGTTCCCCGCCGCGGCGGCCGCTGGCAGAGCCGGAGCAAAGGATGTGTCGTCCACGTCGGCGGTCAGCGTGTCCGCATCGGCGGTCAGCAGGTCCGCGGTGGCTTCGAGCAGGCCCGCCGAGCGCACAGACGAGACGACGACGCGGGCCGGAATGCCGAAGGCACTGGCCCATTCGGGCACATCGCGCATCACCACGGCGTTCGCGCCGATGCGGGCCTCCGCGCCAACCTGGATCGCGCCGAGCACGCGCGCGCCCGGGCCGATCAGGACATGATCGGCAATCGTGGGCACGCCGCTCCGATCGTTGCGGTCGATGGTGACCGTGCCGATGATGCGGCAGTCGCCGCCGATGGCCCGGGCGCGGATGACCGTGCCGACCGGGTACGGCATGTAGAGGCCGGGGCCGACCGGGATCGCTGGGGCGATGTCCACGCCGTAGCGGCGCACATTGCGGCGCTGGAGCGCGCCGGGCAGCACGGGCAGACGCAGTCGACGGGCCTCGGCGCTGAGGCGGAAGATCACCGTCGCGCGCACGCCCGGATACGCCCACCAGAGCCGCACGATCTCGCCCGCACGTAGTGGATGGGGGGTGTCAGAGTCCACGCCAAGATCGCCGGACAGCTTGTTCGCCGCTCCGAAGCCCCACTCATAGCGCCGCCACGCCTGGAAGTCCGCCGCGAGCAGATTGCCCAGCGGGAGCGGGACACCAGCGGCGCGCTCGTCCGCGGTGGCCCAGAGGCGGTAGCGCAGACCCAGTTTGCGGGCCGCTTTGCGGCCGAATCCGGCCAGCAGGAGCAGGTCCTCGGTGGGGAAGACACGCAGGACGATGGCGACGGCGAAGAAGGTCAGGACGCCCGCGACGAGCGGGATGCCAAGGAATTGGCCACGCAGCGCCCACACCACGCCCGCCATGACGGCGGTGGCGAGGGCGGCGCGGACGATCGGCGCCCAGGCCGCACGGCCCAACAGGTCGCGTGGGATCAACCAGAGCCCGATCCCGGCCATCGCTGTCTCGGTCGTCAGCAGCGCGGCGGCGGCGCCGATGGCGCCGTTGTGGTGGACGCGATCGAAGTAGGTGATGGTGACCAGGTTGATCGCGGGATTCAGGAGGCACATCCCGGCCATCACGCGCGTCCAGAGCACCTGCCGGTCGGCGGCGACGAGGAACTGGCTGACGAGGATGTTCATATACATGGGGATCAGGGTCAGCGCGAGCACCATCAGGGCGGGCGCGGCGGGCGCGAATGATTTGCCGAAGAGCAGCGGGATGATCGCGGGACCGAGCAGGAAGGTGCCGGCGGCGATCGGGAGACTCAAGCTGGTTTGCAGGGTGAAGCCGCGATGGATGAGCGCCCGCATCTGTGCGCGGTCGCGCTTGAAGGTGTCGGAGAGCGCCGGGAGCAGCGCGGTGATGAGGATGGTGGGGAGAAAGAGCAGGGTGTTGAAGAGGCGGGTCGCGGCGCCATACCAGCCGACGACCGTGGTGGTGGTCATGAAGGACAGCATGACCGCGTCTACCCAGGTGTAGATCGTCACGAAGAGGCCGGTGCCCCAATAGGGAAGGCTGGCGACGACGATGCGGCGAATGAGCGGCCAATCCCACCGCAGGCGGACGGGGGCCGAGCGGCTCAGCCAGCGCACCTGGAGGCCGGTGCCAACCAGGGCGGCGATGAGCCCGATGACGCAGATCGCATTCACGCCATTGTGGCTGTGCGGGATGAGGACCACGCCGACCGCGGCGAAGGAGACGAGCACGCGGGTGATGATGTTGCCCAGCGTGAGGTAGTGCATCTGCTCGAGGGCTTGCAGCGCCGAGGCGAGCGGAATGCCGATGAAGTAGACGAGGGTGTAGGCGGTGGTCAGGGCGATGATGACGCGAGTATGCAGGGAGTAGCCGGGCGCCATGGCCGCCCCGACCACGATCAACACGAAGGGGGCGGCGAGGATCATCTGGGCGACGAGGGCCGCCCCGACGTACTCGGAGGTACGCTCGAGGTCGCGCGCGATCTCTTTGGTGAGCAGGGTATTGAGACCCAAACCCGCCAGCGATCCGGCGACGGCGGTGATCGCCAGCGCCACGCTCCAGGCGCCCCATTCGGACGGACCGAGCGCGCGCGGCACGACCAGTATGAAGAGGAGCGTGCTGATCCAGGTGAGCGCCTGGCCTCCGGCGAGGAAGGCGGCGTTCTTTGCGATGACTTTGCCCCGACTCACGATATCCCTCATTCCGCCCCGCCGCACATCCTGGCGGCCGGGAGCGTCGTTCATGTGGATTCAGTGTAGGTGCGCGCTAGCATCAGGCGGGTTGTGCGTGCGTTGCAACCTGGTTGAGGCACGGGGTCCTCACCCCCCAGCCCCCAGTGGGGGACCCCAGCCCCCAGTGGGGGACCCCAGCCCCCAGTGGGGGACCCCAGCCCCCTCTCCCTGCGGGGCGAGGGGGAGCTAGAGGGGAGAGCACGCGCGGCGGGAGGCAAAAGGGGAGCCGTGTCCACGGGCGGGCGAGGGCCGTGGTTGGGGGAGGAGGCGGAGTCGAGGTTCCGCGTGGAAGTGCCATGGCGGCCGGCCGCCAGCGAGACGGCTGAAAATGGTGGTGGCGGCCAAGGGTAGGCGGGGTGGTACAGCGAGGAGGCGCCCTGAAGAGACGCGGGGAATCGGCGCCGGCGAGCGGCGTGGTGGGGCGAGCAGGCGCGCGGGCGCCCCGGGCGAGCAGCGTGGCCACGGGCGAGCCGGGTGGTGGGGCGAGGATGCGGAATTGAAGTTCCGCGTGTCATCTTGGGCTGCGAGCGTATTGTGGGGGGAGCGGGCACGTTGAGATCAGCGCTCCGGGAGGAGGTGGTGGAGCGCGTCGTCCAGTTGGGCACCGATGGCGCCCCAGTCGTAGCGTTCTTCGACGAGCGCGCGGCCGGCGTGGGCCAGGGACGCGCGGCGCGCTGGGTCGCGCAGGAGGGCGATGACGTCCGACGCGAATGCGTCCGGGTCGTCGGCGATGAGGAGATGGCGGCCGGGTTCCACGGCGAGGCCCTCGGCGCCAAGGGTGGTGGTCACCACGGGTTTGGCCATCGCCAGCGCTTCGACGATCTTCAGCCGGGTGCCGCCGCCGATGCGCAGCGGCACGACCACCGCTTGCGCCGACGCCAGGTAGGGCCGGACGTCGGGAACCGAGCCGGTAACGGTGATGCCGGGGCGCTGGCCGAGCTGGCGCACGGGCGCTGGGGGGCCGTGCCCGACGATCTTCAGGGTGGCGTCGGGGATGGCCGCGCGCACCTGGGGCCAGATGTGGGTCGCGAAATGGATCGCGGCTTCGGCGTTGGGGCCGTAGTTCATCGTGGCGGTGAAGACCAGGCGGTTGGGGACCTCGGCCACCTCGGGCTGGGGCGCGAAGTAGGTGGTGTCCACGCCGTTGGGGATGACGACGCACGGCGGGAGGTCGCCCCAGGCTTCCATGACCTCACGGTCGAGCGCGGAGGTGGCGAGGAGCAGATCGGCGCCGCGGCAGATGCGCCGCTCGTCCGCGCGAAAGCGCGCGTACTCCAGCAGGTTGTACGCGCGCCGGACGGGCGAACGTTCGCGCTTGCCGGAGCGCAGCAGCAGCTCGCTCTCGACGTTGTGCTGGTCCAGCACCACCGGGACGCCGCCGGGGATGGGATAATAGCCGTTGAACGAATGGGCCAGCAGCACCACGTCGTAGGGGCGCTCCGCGATGGCGCGGGTGATGCGCGCGCGCACACCAGGCAGGTAGGTGAGCCAGTACTGGGAGGGGTGGCGGCTCACCAGCGCGCGCACCTGGAGGAGCCGCTTGCGCCAGCGGTCGGCGGTCGGCTTGGTTTCGGTCTCGATGGTGCGGCAGACGGCGCGCAGGTCGTCGCCAACGCGCTGGCCCGGATCGCTGGCGGCGATCAGGTCGATCGCGTCGCCGCGCGCGGCGAGCGCCTTCATCAGGTTGAAGACACGCGTGCCGCCGCCGAAGTTCGGGACGGGCAGATAGGGCGTCACCCAGAGAATGCGCATCGGGCACCTTTCGCGGGTCATAGCCTACGGTGATAGCATACGTTGATCATCTCTGCCATTCTAGCGACGCGATACCGGCGAAGTCGTTGCCGGCGAGTCGGGAAGCGGTTGAGGGGGCGCAGCGCCCGGTGGCGATTGACCAACCCGGCTCTTCACGCTAGGGTCAGGGGTCCGCGCCGGACCGGCATGCACAGAATCTTGACTGGCACGTAACCGTTTCCCAACGCGGACGGCGCATCATGACGTGTGAGACGAATGGAGGAGGTTAGCCGAGCCATGCCCGGACCTCAGTCTGTCACGCGCGTGCTGGTCGGCGTCCACGATGGCGGCCTGAACGGCATCGACACGTATGCGGAACAGGTGGCCCTGGCCGCGGCGGCGGCCGGGCATGCGGTGACGCTGCTCGCCACAACGCCGGAGGTCGCCCGGGACCTGCGCGCGCGCCACCCCGAGAGCGCCATCACCGTGGTTGACCTCAGTCTGCGGCCGCCGACGAGCCGCGAGGCGCTGGCGTATCGGGTCTGGCCGGGGCTGGCACGGCGGCGTGTGGAGCGGGGGCTGGCGGCCACGCTCGGCCAAAAGGGGCTCGGCCAAAGGGGGCCTGGTCAATTGGGCGAGACGTATCCGGTCGCGCACCTCAACCATCCGGGACTCGCGCCCGCCGTGCGCCCCTTCGCAACGCGGGTGTGTGTGGCCGCGTGGTTTTATCCGCACGCGCTCGTCGGGCGGGTCGCCGCCACCTGGCACCACACGGGCGGGCCGCTGCCGCGGCGGGTGATGCTCGCCGCCAAGTCGATCTCGCACTATCGGAACGACGCCGCCGGCTATCGGAGCGCGGATGTGGTGTTGGCGCCGACGGAGATGCTGGCCGCGCAGCTGCGCGGCCAGGGCATAGCCGCTGTGGTCTGCCCGCCGCCGGTCCAGGTGACGCAGGATGCGGGTGCCGCGGCGGACTCCGGTGGTGCCACGGTTGACCATGGCGCGGCGGGCGATGCCACGGCCAGCACGGATGGCGCGGTAGTCCCCGTCCGGCTGGTGGTGTGCTGCGGCGACCTGAGTCATCCGCGCAAACATGTGGGGGCGGCGCTGCGGGCGGTGTGCCTGATGCCGCGTGGCGAGCGGCCGATCGTGCTGGAGCTGATTGGCCGGCATGGCGACGCGCTGGCGGCGGAGATCGCGGGCATGCCGGAGTGGGTCGCGGTGGAGCGGCCTGGGGCGCTGCCTGCCGGCGTGGTGCATGCCCACATGCGCGCCGCCGACGCGCTGCTGCTGCCGAGCCTGTTCGAGGAGTGGGGCTACGTGGCGGTTGAGGCGCTGCTCTCGGGGACGCCGGTGGTCACGTTCCCGGTTTACCCGTTCGCCGACATGATCGCGCCTGGATTCGGCGCGCGCGCGGACGACATGACGCCCGCCGCGTATGCCGCCGCGATTCAGCGTGTGCTGGTGGATGGGCGTCCGCCCGATCTGGCGGCGCGGGCGAATGAGCGGTTCGGGGCAGCGGCCACGGCGCGCCGGCTGGCGTCCGTCTGGTCGGAGGCGTCAACCGCGGGGGCCAGGGTGGAGGCGCGAGCGGCGTCCGCGCCTGAGGGCGCGCGGGAGGCCGGAGGCGTGGACGGGGCTGGTGAGTCCGAATCGGCGGCCGGTGAGACGGCTGAACGTGCCGGCGTCTACGGGCGGGCGACCAAGGGCGGACGGGGTGGTTGGGGGAGGATGCGGAATTGAAGTTCCGCGTGGACGTGCCATGGCGGCTCGCCGCCAGCGAGGCGCGTGAACATGACGGTGGCCACCAAGGGCGGGCCGGGTGGTGGAGCGAGGAGGCGCCCTGAAGGACGCGGCGAATCCGCGCCGGCAAGCGGGGTGGCCTGGCGGGTGCAACCAGGCGGAGGATGGGCCGATGGCGGGCGGATCATATGGCGAGGATGCGGAATTGAAGTTCCGCGGGTAATCCTGAGGTTCGGGCGGGTCGTGGGGGCAGTGGGCAAAGGGGGCGAAGGGCCAGCGACGGCGCGGCCATTGGGCGATTTTCGAGGGATCATGAGCGGGGGTGGAGAGCCGTACTTTTCCCGAAGGCGCTGGCCGCGCACCGCTTTGATCCGTCATAAGTCTGACATCAAATCGCGGCGGGCGTCCACCGGACGCCCCTACCAAGCCTCCAGCTACGAAGTCCACCGGCGTGGCCTGGGCGGAGACAGGAGACGAGGGCCAGCGGCGTGGCCCGGGCGGAGATGAGGATTACTGGAGGCGTGGGTGAGAATCTGTTTGATATCGCGCGAGTATCCGCCGGAGACGCATGTCGGGGGCATCGCTAGCTATACGTACAAGACGGCGGCGGCGCTGGCGCGCCTGGGACATGAGGCGCATGTGGTCACTGCCTCGGGCGGGGCGGCCGCTGAGTACGTGGAGAACGGGGTGTTCGTTCACCGCTTTGTGGAGCCGCGACCGCGCGTCCGCCAGCTCGCGACGCTGGCCCACGCGCGGCGGGTGGCCGCGACGCTGGATGCGATCCCGGGCCGGTTCGATGTGGTGCAGGCGTGTGAGTTCGGTGGGGAAGCCTGCTCGTATGCCGCGCTGCCCAGCCGCCCGGCGCCACTGGTGACGCGCCTGGCGACCCCGCATTTCGTCGTGGACCGGCTGAATCAACAGTCGCCGTTGGCGATGCGCGGACTGCTGGCGCGGACGCTGGAGCGCCTCCAGACGTATTGGAGCGATGGGCTGATCTCGCCCACGCGCTCGCTGGCCGACATTGTGGCGCGCGGCTGGCACATCGCGCCCGAGCGCATCACGGTGGTGCCGACGGGGATGGACGCGATCCCGGCCGGGGTCAACCTGGATGGTCCAATGCCGGGGGCGCTCGGCGATACGCCGTACCTGCTCTATTTTGGCCGGCTGGAGGAGCGCAAGGGAGTGCACGTGCTCGCCCAGGCGCTGCCGGCCATCCTGGGCGCCTACCCGGAGCTGAAGGCGGTCTTCATCGGCGACGACTTCTCCTATCGCGGGGCATCGATGCGCGCGGCCATCGAGGCGGAGAACACGGCGCACGCCGACCGGCTCGTCTTTATGCCGCGCATGCCCCAGCGCGATCTGTTTCCCATCATCGCGGCGGCGCGGCTGGTGGTGCTGCCGTCACTCTGGGAGAACCTGGCGAACACCTGCCTGGAGGCGATGCAGATGGGGCGGCCGGTCGTCGCCACGCTGGGGTGTGGCTTTGGCGAGGTCATGGAGGACGGCGTGAGTGGGTTGCTGGTTCCCCCGGGCGACGCCGAAGCGCTCGCCAGTCGGGTGGTGGACGCGCTGAACGACCCGGCGCTGCTGGAGCGCGTGGGCCAGGGGGCGCGGCACCGGGTGGCCGACTTCGCGATCGACGCCATGGCCGAGCGTCTGATCGCATACTACGTGGAGGTCGTCGCCAGGTGGCGGCGCGCTCCCACTGTTCGCGCGGTGGTGACGCGGCCAGGGGCCGCGGTCGACACGTCGAATGAGCCACGAGATCATGAGACAAGAGATTCGGTGGGAGTTGCGCGATGACCGTCAGCTATGAACGCTCCATCTTCCGCACCGGCGAATACGTTAGCGCTTTCCGGCCCGACGACCGCGGCAATCCGTTCCGCGTGATCTATGGCCGTAAACGGGCCGATGTGCTGCGACTGGCAGAGGCCGCGCTGGGCGACAATGCCGCGGCCCAGGTGCTTGACATCGGCGGCGGCATGGGCCGGATCGCCGTGCCGCTGGCGGCGCGCTATCCTGTGCACCTCAGCGACATCTCGCAGGCGATGCTCGACCTCGCGCGCCAGGCGGCGACGGAGGCCAAGGTGCCCGCCGACGCGCTGACCACGAGCGTGGTGGACGCATCGCAACCGCTGCCGTTCGCGGACGCGAGCTTTGACCTGATCACCTGCCTCGACCTGCTGGTGCATCTGCCGGACCCACAAGCCGCCGTGCGTGAGCTGTACCGGATTCTGAAGCCGGGTGGGACGCTGATCATCGACGCCACCAATAGTGTGCCGCTGTGGGTCTTCTGCTATCCCCGCTATGTGGGGAAGCGCCCGGCTCGGTGGGTGGGTACGCTGCGCCACGGCGG
>JANWHL010000144.1 GCA_025450405.1 Ktedonobacterales bacterium | reverse complement strand
TCCAGGTCGTTGAGCAGCGTGGCGATCAGGCGGCAGCCCGAGCAGCCCAGCGGGTGGCCCAGCGCGATGGCGCCGCCGTGCGGGTTCAGCTTCTCCTCGTCCAGCCCCAGCTCGCGAATGACGGCCAGATTCTGCGCCGCGAAGGCTTCGTTGAGCTCGATCACGTCGATGTCGGAGAGCCGCAGGTTAGCCCGCGCCAGGGCCTTGCGGACGGCCTCCACCGGACCGATGCCCATGATCTCGGGCCGGACGCCGGTGACGGCCATCGCGAGGATACGGGCGAGCGGACGCACGCCGAGCTCGCGGGCCTTGTCGGCGGACATCAGGACGGCCCCCGAGGCGCCGTCGTTCAGCGGGCTGCTGTTGCCGGCCGTGACTGTCCCACCGGCCAGGAACGCTGGCTCGAGGGCGGTCAGCTTCTCCAGCGAGGTGTCGCGCCGCGGCCCCTCGTCGGTGGTGAAGAGCTCGCCGTTGGGCAGTGGCACGGGCACGATCTCGCGCGCGAAGACCCCGGAGTCGATGGCCGCGATTGCCCGCTGGTGGCTGCGCAGCGCGAAGCGGTCCTGCGCCTCGCGGCTGATGTCGTACTGGCGGGCGAGGTTCTCGGCCGTCATGCCCATGGGGATGTAGGATTGGCCAAACTCGGTGGTCATGTGCCTGGGCAGACCGCAGGCCTCGACGCCCTCGGGGTTGTTGATCAGCCTGGGATTGAAGCTGGGGTTGAAGCCACCCATCGGCACGCGCGACATGCTCTCCAGCCCGCCGGCCACAATCGCCTCACCCTGGCCGAGCATGATGCTCTGCGCGGCCATGTTGACGGCCTGCAGGCTGCTGGCGCAGAAACGGTTGACGGTGGTGCCGCCCGCGGAGCTGGGCAGGCCGGCCAGTCCGGTGATGATGCGGGCCACATTCATGCCCTGCTCGCCCTCCGGGAAGGCGCAGCCGATGATCACGTCCTCAATCAGGGCTGGGTCCAGCCCCTGCGCGCGCTCCACGGCCGCGCGCACGGCCACCGCGCCGAGGTCGTCGGCGCGCACACTCTTCAGTTGCCCCTTGCTCGCGCGGCCGATGGGGGTCCGCACGGCGCTCACAATCACGGCCTCTGGCATGGTGGTGTCCTTCGTGTTGCTGACGAGGTGGAGGGATTCACAGGGAGGATGGGAGAACGGAGGACCTCACCCCCCAACCCCCTCTCCCCGCGGGGCGAGGGGAGCCAGAGCGGACGCGCCCAGCCGGACGCCCCTACGAACGGCGCTGGATGAGCGCCCAGCTGGTCTCCAGGGTGGTGGTCTCGGCGCCGCCGGCGTCGGTCAGGCGGATCGCGACGGCCACGCGCGCTTTACCCGCGCCGGTGAATTCGGCGTGGACCCGCTCGCGGGTGGCGCCATCCAGACTGGCGTGGGCGCGCAGCGTGCCGCCAGCGGGCTTGCGATAGGCGATCGTCGCCTCCGCCAGCAGCGGGATGGCGCCCGCGGCCACCAGGTCGCCCAGCGCGGCGACGATCAGCGCCCCAGCGCTGGCCTCGCCCAGACCGAATTGCGCCGCCGCGTGCATCGTCCCGACGTGGTTCAGCAGGTCGGGGCGTTCCGCCAGCTCCATCTCCACGGACGCATCGTCGGCGGCGATGACACGCAGGCCCACCATGTGGTTGAACGGCACGCCGTCCACCAGGTACTGGCGTACCCGCGCGACGGTAGCGGGATCCGACATGTTTGCTCCCTTTCCAGGACGCTTCTTGACCAGGCGTATGGTTCAATGGCATTGGGCAGGCGCCCGCCGCGCGAGATTACCCGCGAAATTCAATTTCGCGGCGCACCCCCAACCACCCGCGTCCACGTGGATGCTGAAATTTGCTCTATTCGAGCGGATAGCCGCCCTTGTCGGCGACGATGCCGGCCAGCTCGCGCTGCAGCGGCACCAGGTCGCCCTCAGGGTCGCCGAGGTACCCGCGCACTTTCGCCAGCTCCGCGCGGCGCTCGGCGCCGTCGAAGGTCATGGCCAGGGCGCCTTCCAGGTTCACGCGCAGCTCGGGCAGCAGCCGCAGCACCTCCATCCGCGCCAGCAACTCGTGCGTGTGCGCGTCGGCGGCGCCCGCCCGCGCCGCCTCCAGCGCGCGCCCCAGGGCGCTATCGGCGGCATAGAGGTCGATCAGCAGGTTGGCGGCGTACTCCAGGAACTCCTGCTCCTCGCGCATGGTGGACATGTACTTCATGGCGCCCTTGAGGGCGGCGTAGATCGAAGCGCGCTTGGCGCGCTCCAGGATGTTGACGCTCTCGCGCAGTCCGGCGGGCGTCTCGGGGCCGGCGAAGTCGGGCGCGCCGCCGCCGCTGACCTGCTCCTCAATCCCCGGGAAGGGCGTGAAGAGATCGATCTTGCCGCCCATCGCGCGCTCGAAGAGCGTGCCGGACGTCACCAGCCGGTTGATCTCGTTGGTGCCCTCGAAGATGCGGTTGATGCGCGCGTCGCGATACGCCTTCTCGATCGGGTAGTCCTGCATGAAGCCGTAGCCGCCGAAGATCTGCACGCCCTCGTCCACCTCGCGACCCAGCGCCTCGGAGCCATAGACCTTGGCGATGCTGCACTCGATGGCATAGTCCTCGATGGCGGCGAGCTGCGCCTGCTGGTCGTCGCCGGCCGCGCGGCGCGCGTCCTCCACCATGCCGACGGTGCGATACGCCAGCGCCTCGGCGCCATAGATGTCGGCGGCCATGTTGGCCAGCTTCTTCTTGATCAGCCCGAAGCTGTGGAGCGGCCGGCCAAAGGCCTTGCGCTCGTTGGTGTAGGCGGCGGCCATGTCGAGCGCGGCGCGCGCCCCACCGGCGGCGCCGGCCCCGAGCTTGAGCCGGCCGATGTTCAGGATGTTGAAGGCGATCTTATAGCCCTTGCCGATCTCGCCAAGGACGTTCTCGACCGGGACGCGTACGTTGTCGAAATAGACCGAGCGCGTGGACGAGCCCTTGATGCCCATCTTGCGCTCCTCAGCGCCAGTGGAGATGCCCGGCCACGCCGTCTCGACGATGAAGGCGGTGTGCTTGGTATCGTCCACCTTGGCGAAGACGATCATTAGGTCGGCAAAGCCGGCGTTCGAGATCCACTGCTTCGAGCCGTTGAGCACGTAGTGTTTGCCGTCCTCGTCCAGCACGGCGCGCGTGCGGATGGCCATAGCGTCGGAGCCGACGCCCGGCTCGGTCAGCGCGTAGGCGCCGATCAGCTCGCCGGAGGCCAGCCGCGGCAGGTAGCGGCGCTTCTGGTCCTCGGTGCCGTAGAAGACGATTGGCAGCGTGCCGATGGTGGTGTGGGCACCATGCGCCACGGCGAACGAGGCTTCGCGCATCTCGGCGGCCACGATGGCGCTCACAATCAGCCCCAGCTCCGCGCCGTCATACTGCTCGGGGATGTCGATCATCAGGAGACCCTGCTCGCCGGCCTGGCGCACCAACCCTGGCAGCACGCCCGGCTCCTGGTGGTCAATGGCTTCGGACCGTGGCAAGACCTCGCGCTGAATGAAGGTCCGCGCGGACTCGCGCACCAGGCGCTGCTCGTCGTCAAACTTTTCGGGGGTGAGGAAGGTGGCCTCCGTCACGGGTGTCGTCAGGAAGCTAACGGGTGCGGGGCGCTGGTTGTCGTCGGTCATGGGCTGCTCCTTGGAATGGAACCACAGAAAGGAACCACGGGCGGATTGGCCGTGTGGCGAGGATGCGGAAATGAAGTTCCGCGACTAATCCTCACCGGGGCGGTGAGCGGCAGGTGGAACATTGGGCGGGCCGGCGGTACCTTCGCGCTGCGCCTCCTCGCGCAGCGCGCGCCGCAGCACCTTGCCGATGAGCGTCTTGGGCAGGCTGTCGCGGAACGCGTACTGCTTGGGCACCTTGTAGGCGGCCAGGCGGGCGCGGCAGAAGGCGTCCAGCTCCTGCTCAGTGAGGTGCTCGCCGGGCCGGGGGACAACGTAGGCGCGGACGGTCTCGCCGCGATAGGCGTCGGGGACGCCGATCACGACCGCTTCGAGCACCTTGGGATGCTGAAAGAGCACCTCCTCGACGTCACGCGGGTAGATGTTGTAGCCGCCGGCGATGATCAGGTCCTTGGCACGATCCACCACGCGGAAGTAGCCGTCGGGCTCCATCACGCCGATATCGCCTGTGCGCAGCCAACCGTGCTGGATCACCTTGGCGGTCTCGTCGGGCCGCTGCCAGTATCCTTGCATCACCTGCGGGCCGCGGACCACGATCTCGCCGATCTCGCCCCGCGGCAGGAAATCGCCTGTCTCGGCGTTGATGATGGCCGAGTCGGTGCCCGGCATCGGCAGCCCGATCGTGCCCAGCCGCCGCTCGCCGAAGACCGGGTTGCAGTGCGTGACGGGCGATGCCTCCGTCAGCCCGTAGCCCTCCACCAGCTTGGCGCCCGAGAGCCGCTCGAAGCGCGCCTGGACCTCGCCGGGGAGCGGCGCCGCCCCGCTGATGCAGACCTTCACTGACGAGAGATCGGCACGCTTCTTCTTCTCCTCGACGGCGCGGGTGATGGCCAGATACATCGTGGGCACGCCGGGAAAGAGGGCCGGCTTGTACTTCTGGATCGCGGTGACACAATCGGCCGCTGAGAAGCGCGGCAGCAGGACGAGCCCGGCGCCGAAGAGCAGCGACGCGTTCATGCCGACGGTGAGGCCATAGGAATGGAAGAATGGCGCCACGCAGAGACAGGTATTTGGCGAGCCGGGGGCCTGCTCGCTCCAGGCGTGCGCCTGCATGGCGTTGGCCACCAGGTTGCGGTGACTGAGCATGGCCCCCTTGGCGACGCCAGTGGTGCCGCCGGTGTACTGGAGCACGGCCAGGTCGTCGGGGGCGGCGGGCTCGGGCAGGGCGAAGACCTCGAAGCCGTGCCGATCGTGGGCCGTGCCGAGCAAGTCCGTGTAGCGGTGGACGGCGGGATCGGCGCGCAGCGCCTTCCAATCGGGCTTGGGCTTGCCGCGCTGCTCGCGCGCCTCTTTCAGTGGATAGGCGAGCGCGAGCACCGGCGGCAGGTAGTCGGCGACCCCGCAGACGATGATGTGCTCGACGGGCGTCTCGGCACGGACCTCGGCGAAGGTCGGATAGAACTGATCGAGGATCACGAGCGCGCGGGCGCTGGAGTCGCGCAGCTGGTGGCGCAGCTCGGGCCCGGTATAGAGCGGATTGGTGGGGACGACGATCGCCCCGGCCTTGAGCGCGCCGTAGAACGCGACGGGGAATTGCGGCACATTGGGCAGGTCCACGGCCACCCGGTCGCCGCGCTGGATGCCGAGCTTGACGAGCGCCTGGGCGAAGCGGTCCACCAGCGCGATGAGCTGGACGTACGAGATCCGCGTCCCGTAATAGATCACCGCGTCGCGGGTGCCATACTGCCGGGCGGCGGCATCCAGCATCGCGGGCAGCGACGCGTCCGGGATCGTGATCTCATGGGGGACGCCAGGGGAATAGTGAGCGAGCCACGGGTGCGTGAGCGCCGGCGCCGCGGTCTGGCCGGCGTCGGCCGCCTGGGGTGTGGAGGTGTCCATGGTCGTGGCGCTCCTCGTCGAGGTCGAAAGTGGACAACGTTGGCCCGTCCAGCACATTATACGTTCCTGGTTAGCCGCTTGCGGTGTAGCCAGCAAACGCGTTCACGGGCTATACTGGCGGGGCCAGCTAACAACCTGGGCGCGCGACCATACGCCGCGGATCTCAACCATGGACAGGAGCGAGCGATGCCAACCGCCGAGGCGACCTTCGGCGATCTGGTCGCCACCTATCGCCAGGCGCGCGGGCTCTCGCAGGGCCAGCTCGCGCGCGCCGCGCGGCTCTCGCGCACCTACGTCTATCACCTGGAGACGGGGCAGCGGAGTGCGCCCTCCGCCAAGGTGGCGCGGTCGCTGGCGCGCGCCCTGGAGCTGCATGGCGACGACCGGCGCCGATTCACGCACGCCTATTTGGAGCTCACCGGCACCCCGATGGAGGAGGCCAGCGACAGCCCCGACCTCTTCGATCAGCGCGAGCTGGCGGCTTTGCTGGTGCGCAGCGCGGCCTTTCCGGCGCACAGCCTGGACCGGCTCTGGCACGTCAGCGCGTGGAACGCGGCGGCGAAGCGGCTCTTCGAGCTCGACGCACGCCGGCTGGCCCAGCTGGATAACCACCTGCTGGAGGTCGTCTTCGATCCCGCCTACCGGACCCATTTCCGGCCGTGGGAGGACCTCGCACGCCGGCTGATCGCCGATTTCAAGCACAACACGCGCAGCTACACCTACCTGCCGGAGTATCGCGACCTCTGGCGCGCCCTGATGGCCATGCCGGACTTCCGCCGTTTGGCCGCGGCCTCCGACCCGAGCGCCGAGCGCACCGCCAGCTTCGTCTTCCACATCCGTCATACCCAGTTAGGGATGTTGACGTTACGCACCGCCGTAACGGTCTTTAGTGGCGCGTCCGACTACTCCATCGTCACCTACGTCCCCGGCGACCAGCAGACGCTCGCGACCTACACCGCCCACGGCTGGCTGGCCCTCGGCGATGATCCGGATCGCGGCGAGTAGACTCCGCGCGTCATGCGTCGCGTGTCGCTGTCACGCACATCGCTTTCACAGGCTCGGGTGCTACAATCCAGACATTCCCTCCGCTATCTCGTTCCCGTCTCCGCCGGGCCGGCTTTCGGCCCCGCTCACCCATCAAGGAGGACGCGCGTGCCCGCTGCGCCAACCCCATCAGATGCCCGAAGCGCCAGGGATGCCCACGTTGGGCCGCACGGACTTCAGACACGGCTGATCCACGCCGCCGAGGCCGCCAACCAGACCCCCGCCGTCGCGCCGCCGATCTTCCAGACCAGCACCTATCGGCTGCGCACGCCCGAGGAGGGTGCGGAGCTCGCGTCCGCCATCGCCCCGGCGACGTTCTACACGCGTTACGGATCGCCCAACGAGAAGCAGGTGGAGGCGCTGCTGGCGGAGCTCGAAGGCACCGAGGCGGCTCTCGCCGTCGGCTCCGGCATGGCCGCCATCACCGTGGCGCTCTTTTCCAGCGTGCGCGCAGGCGATCACGTGGTGGCGCAGCGCACGCACTATACCTCCGCCCTCACCCTGCTGACCGACACCCTGCCGCGCTACGGGGTGGAGACCACCCTGGTGGACCAGACCGACACGGCGGCCTTCGCGCGCGCCATGCGCCCAAACACGCGCGTGGTCTACACGGAATCGCCCACCAATCCCACGATGGACCTGACGGATCTGCGCGCCGTGGCCGCCATCGCGCACGAGGCCGGCGCGCTCGCCATCACCGACAACACCTTCGCCTCGCCCTACAACCAGCGGCCGATCGAGCTGGGGTGCGACCTCGTGGTCCATAGCGCCACCAAGTATCTGAACGGCCATGCCGACGTGACCGCCGGCGCTGTGATGGGCTCGCGGGCGCGCATCGACGACGCGTGGGAGTACCTCCGCCTCTATGGCGCTGTCCTCCACCCGTTCGAGGCGTGGCTGCTCCGTCGCGGCCTGCTCACCTATCCGCTGCGCATGGCGGCCCACAACCGCAACGGGCTGGAGGTCGCGCGCTTCCTGGAGGGCCACCCCGCCGTGGCGCGTGTCCACTACCCCGGCCTGGAGTCGCACCCCCAACACGCGCTGGCGCGCGCCCAGATGTCCGGGGGCTTCGGCGGCATGCTTTCGTTCGAGATGCGCGACGGCTACGACGCCGCCTATCGGGCCATCGGGCGGACGAAGGTGTGCGTCCTGGCGGTCAGCCTGGGTGGCGTGGAGACGCTGATCACCCATCCCGCCTCGATGGTCCACACCCACCAGAGCGCGGCGCAGCGCGACGAAGCCGGCATCTCGCCCGGCCTCGTCCGCCTCTCGGTCGGCATCGAGGACGTCGCCGACATCACCGCCGATCTCGATCAGGCCCTGGCCGGGGGCGGCCGCGATGGCTGATCCCTGGCGCCGCGACCCGTTGCCGCGCCCACTCCTGGCGGCCTTCCTCGGCGTACTCCTTGTCTGCGTGCTCTTCGCTGGCTGCGGTCCGTTTGGGGCCAGCGCGCCCGCCACGCCGACCGCCGGGACCGGTGGCGGCGTGGACGGCACACCCGGCGCGGGCACCCCGGCCAACACGCTGACCTACACGGCGCTCGGCGCCTCTGATGGGATCGGC
>JANWHL010000143.1 GCA_025450405.1 Ktedonobacterales bacterium | reverse complement strand
CGCTGAGGGACCATCCGCCACGATTGCTCCGATGAGGTTGTCGCCTCCACCGCGAGACGCTGGACGCATGAGGTCGCCACTTGCCATGGATTGGCGGCGCGTGTGGCGGCGCTGGCGCGGCAAGTCCGACCCACAGCGCCCGGGCGGCGCGTGGGTCCAGGCGGTCCGCGATGTGGGCGCGCGATGAGGGCGCATGTCGTGTGCGTTCGCGGATGTGTGCGTTCGCGGCAATGTGAGGAGGACGGTGCGATGGCAAAGACTGGGGCCCCGGCGCTGGGAGCCCGAACGTCGGCGGCGCCGGGGCGTCTCGTCGAGGCGCTTATCCTCGGTGCCCTGATTGGCGGCTATACCAATCTGTCGGTGACACGCGGAATCGACGCGGTCATCGTGGGCACGGCACTCATGCTGCCACCATTCTTCGCGGTGGCGCGCGATCGGTTCATTGGGCGTAAGGGCCCAGCGCTGGCGTGTGTCGTCGCGTTCGCGGCCGCCGTCGGCACGGTGCTCACGCTTGCGGCGGTGCTCCTGTCCAGCGGGGTCGGCCTCCGGGCAATAGACAAAGGCGTGTACGTGACGGGCGCGATGGTGCTCGTTCCACTGACGGTCGCCTTCACGGTGGGCTCGGTCGGCGATCAGGTCCGGCCCGCGGCGGGCCTCGCGGCTGGATGTGGCGCTCTGGCCTGGCTTGGCGCCGGCATCCACAATCTGATTCTGCCATTCGTGGCGGGGATGGTGGCGCAGACCGACGTAACCGGGAATTTTGGACACCTCGTCTTCGCCATCGAGCTGGCGGTCTTCGGGCTTGGTTTCGCGTGGGCGGTGGTTGCCGGCGTGATCGGGGCTGCCGCACGCACCTGGATCGTTAGGACCTTTAGCGCGCCAGCCGCCGTGCGCGCGTTGCCCTACGCACGCTAGAGGGGTCCTGTAATGGCCGCGGCGCAGGACGGACTGGCTCCGCTGGACGTGGATGCGTTGCGCGCGGCGGTCGCTCCATTGCGTCTGGGTCGCCCCGTGATCTACCTACCAGCGGTGGACTCGACCAACACCTATGCGACTTCGCTGGCGAGGGCCGGCGCCACGGATGGCACGCTGGTGATCACCGATGACCAGCCAGCGGGCCGCGGCCGCATCGGACGTAAGTGGCGCGGTTTGTCGCGCGCACAGGTGCTACTCTCGCTCGTCTTGCGCCCAAATTTCCCGCCCTACTACCTCGTGATGGCGTCAGCCCTCGCCGTGGCGGAGAGTGTCGAGACGGCGGGCGCGGCGGCCGGCATCAAGTGGCCCAACGACGTTCTTGTGGCCGGCCGCAAGGTGTGCGGCATCCTGATTGAGACTGCGCATGACGACCAGGGCGCCCCGTTCGCCATCCTGGGCATCGGGCTGAATGTCAACGGCAGCCTGCGCGACGATCCCGCACTGGCCGCCCAGGCCACAACCCTGGCTGACGTCGTAGGTCATGTTGTCGCCCGCGAAGCACTGGCTGCGGCTATGCTTTCACGGCTCGACACGCTGTATGCGCGGCTGCGGACTGGCGGCGAAGCGGGTCGCGGGGCTGTCTGGGAGGCCTGGCGGGCGCGTCTACTCACCCTGGGCACCCAGGTGCGGATCGCCCAGCATGCGCGCGAGGTCGTCGGCATTGCCGAGGCGGTGGACACGGATGGCGCGCTCCTGGTACGTCACGCGGACGGCGGTGTGACGCCGATCACCTGGGGCGACGTACATTGACGACGGACGCTCACCGCCACATGGCAAAACGCCATGTGGTGACGGCCGTACGGGCCAGACCACGGGCGTTGCCGCCACCGCCCAAGACCACGTCTTGGCGAGACCACGTTTTGGCGAGACCACGTTTTGGCGAGACCACGTCTTGGCGACATGGCGAGCGCGGGCTTGACCGAGACGGATATACTACGGATGGGCTGGCGTCGGGAACGGGTATGATCCTCCCCTATTGCGGCGGCCACACAGCTTAGATTGAGCTGGGCGGGCCGGCGCTATGCCGGCGAAGGACGAGTGGAGGGGAGTGAGGCGGTGGGCGAATATCCACCCAGGCCGGCGGCCGGCCCACAACAGGCGAACCAGCAGCGGCGTTTCGCGGGCGCGATGGATCCGCGCAGTTACGACCCGCGGCGGGTCATGGACCAGCCCCACATGCGCGAGCAGGTGCAGCGGCTCTCGCGCGCGCAAGAGGTCGCCCGCGCGCAGGCTCAGGCGACCAGCATGGTATTTCTGGCCACCACGGTGAGCCTGGCCACCTCGGCCTTTGGTGTGGTAGCGGCTTTCGCGTGGAACCAGGCCATCCAGGACAACTTGGGTGACCTGGTCAAAGCCAACGGATTCTTTGGCATCAGGCTCAGCCCACACGCCGCCGAAATCGTGTACGCGGTTATCATTACTATCATCGCGGTCATCGTGATTCTCACGCTCAACCGGGTCGCGCGACGCATCGCCAGGAAATCGGCCATCGAGGCGGGCATGGTGGACGCCGCGACCCTATAACGGTTGGCTGGGTATGGCGACCACGTCTCGGTCGCTCCCGTTGTCACCCGCCTCGATCTGACGGCGTGCGCTACTTCCACGTGGAGGGCGCACGCCGCTTTCGTTGCGCTCGGGCCCGTCACGGGGCGCTGACGGCGGCCGAGCCGACGGCGCGGCGGATCGTACAATGGCGCAAGGGACGAAAGAAGGAGTAGAAACGGGAATGGACGAGCGAGAAGCACGGCTGGAGAAGCTCGCCGCGATCCGCGCGGCGGGCGTCGATCCATACCCCACAACCAGCCAGCGCACCCACACGACGGCCGAGGCACTGGAACGCTACGACGACGTAGGCGACCAAACGATTACACTGGCCGGACGCCTCACGCGCTGGCGCGACATGGGCCGGAGCGTCTTCGCGCACATCGAGGACGGCGATGGCCGCATCCAGTTAAATTTTCGGCGCGACGTCGTCGGGGACGAAGAGTTCGCCCGCCTGAAATGGCTGGATCTCGGCGACACCATCGAGGTGACGGGGACCCTCTTCACGACCAAGACCGGCGAGCGCACGCTGAAGGTCGAGCATTGGCGGCTGCTCGCGAAATCGCTGCGGCCTCTACCGGCCAAGGGCGCGGGCGGTGAGATGAAGCTCTTCGACGCGGAAACGCGCAGGCGCAAGCGCTACCTCGACCTGATCGCCAATCGCGCCGAGGTGGCGCCCGTCTTCCTGGCGCGGTCGCGGGCCATCGCGGAGCTGCGCGCGTTCATGCACAGCCGCGGCTTCGTCGAGGTCGAGACACCAGTGTTGCAGCCGCTCTATGGCGGCGCGACGGCGCGACCGTTCACGACCCATCACAACGCGCTGAACCGCGAGCTCTACCTGCGGATCGCGCCCGAGCTGTACTTGAAGCGACTGGTAGTCGGTGGTCTGGAACGCGTCTTCGAGGTCGCGCGCAATTTCCGCAATGAGGGCATCGACGGGTTTCATAATCCCGAGTTCACCATGATGGAAGCGTACCAGGCCTACGCTGATTACCAGGGGATCATGGAGCTGGTGGAAGCGCTGATCGCGGCGGTGGCCGTGGCGGTCAATGGCACCACGCGGGTGGAATACGCGGGTGCGGCGATCGATCTGGCGCCGCCGTGGCGGCGGGTGCCGTTGCGCGAGGCCATCGCCGAGCACACGGGCATTGACTACGACCAGTTTCCCGACCGCGAATCGCTGGCCGCGGTAATGCGAGCGCACGGGTTTGCCGTAGACCCCCGGCTCGCGCGTGGTCGGCTGATTGACGACCTGAAAGACGCGATCGTCAAGGGCCCCGAAGCGATGATCAAGGAACCGACCTTCCTCTTTGACTACCCTCGCGACCTTTCGCCGCTCGCGAAGATGAAGCCGGGCGCGCCGGAGACCGCGGAGCGTTTCCAGGCCTTCGCCGCCGGCCTCGAGCTCGGCAACGCCTTCACCGAGCTCAACGATCCCCTGGACCAACGCGCGCGCTTCGAGGACCAGATGCGGCAACGCGCGGCCGGCGACGACGAGGCCCAGATGCTGGATGAGGATTACATCGAGGCGCTCGAAGTGGGCCTACCCCCCACGGGTGGAGTGGGCATCGGTGTGGACCGCTTGGTCATGCTGCTCACGGGCCAGGAGTCCATTCGCGAAGTCATCCTGTTCCCCACGATGCGCGAGCAGTAACGCCACGTGTGGAGCGTCCACGCGGATGGACTGCGTGCCCAGGGCCTTGGCCGCGGTTGCGACCGCCGAGAGCCGCGGCGCATCGGCCAGATTCCGTGGATGTACGTTGCCCGCGCTCGCTCCGCGCCAGGCCGAGCGCGGGCGGAGTAATACGCCACTCGCATAATCGGTTCCGCTCTGTAGGGGCGTCCGGTGGACGCCCGACGTGCAATTGTGAAAGCCCTCATCCGAGGCGCGTATAACCGCCCCGGATCGCGGCGGCAACGCTGAGCACGGATGCTCGAAGCGGTGGCATGCTTGGCGCGTGTGGGCGCATCAACTGAGCGGATGCCAGATGGGCGCGGATCTGGCATCCGTATTGCGTCCCATCGGGCCTACCCCGATCGCCACGCGATCGCGCCGCGTACGCCACAGGACGAGGCCCCGCGAGGCGCCGACACCAGGTATGGGAGGCCGCGTAGATGAGCTACGACAACAACCGCGAGTACGACTTCGAACATGGGTGGCAGGCACTCGCCGGGCTTGCTGGTCGTCTCTCGCGCCGACTGCAAAGTGTCCAAGGAACCAATGACTACGCGCCCGTGCGGCCGTGGGAGGTCGTGCCCGTGGAGCCATGCCCCTTCTGCGCGGACGGCGGGATGCGCACCGCGGGCTATGTGACGCGCGACCATCAGCTCCTGCCGGTACGTCAGTGCGACACCTGCCACGCCGTCGAGATCGGGACCCAACTCTACATGGACGACGCCACCGACGTTGCGGACGACGACGCGGACGACGAGGATGACGGGTGGGACGAAGGCAACGACGATGTCGCCCATTGATCCGGGCAAAAGCACGTGCTTGATTCTTGCCATGTTACAAGATGGCGGATACGTAGTCCTGCAGGGGTTGCGCTCCGGTCCAGATGGGCTATAATTCGTCCGCGGGCACCTCTGACGGAAGGTCAATCCGGGGTCAGGAGGACGGAGCGCATGCTGGAAGGGCGCCAACTCGGAGCGTACGCACTCCGACAACCGCTGGGACAGGGCGGCATGGCGCGCGTGTATTTGGCGACCGATGTCCGGCTGGGCAGGGACGTGGCCGTGAAGGTCCTGGACGAACGGCTGGCCGCTCAGGCGGGCTTTCGCGAGCGCTTTTTGCGCGAGGCGCGCGTGGCCGCGGCGCTGGATCACCCGCACATCGTCCCCCTGTATGATGTCGGTGATTACCCATTTCTCTACCTCGTCATGCCGTATGTGACCGGAGGGAGTGTCCAGCACGCGCTGAAGCGCGCGCCGATGGCCCCCGACGAGGTGGTGACCTACGCCACCCAGGTGGCCGACGCTCTGGGCTATGCCCACCGCCGCGGTGTCGTCCACCGCGACGTCAAGCCCGCCAACATGCTTATTCACGGCGACGGCCGCGTGCTGCTCTCCGACTTTGGCCTGGCCAAAATCTGGGTGGGTACGGGCGTGCCCGCTCCCCGCCACCGCCGCCCGGATGCCGGGACGCCGGAATACATGGCGCCAGAACAGGTCGGCGGACAGAGCGACGCGCGGTCGGATCTGTACGCGCTCGGTGTGGTGGTCTACTTGCTGCTGACCGGACGTTTGCCATTTACCGGCCCCACCAGCGAATCGGTGATGGCCGCCCAAATTGGCCAACAGCCCCTTGCGCCTGGGCTGCTCAATCCACGGATCTCCGCGCCCGTAGAGGCGGTAGTGCTGCGTGCGCTGGCCAAGTCACCGGACGATCGGTTCCAGTCGGCCTCGGAAATGGGCGCGGCGCTGCTCGCGGCGGTGGCGGCCGGCGACATAGGCATGGCGGGACCGATATCCGGAGGTGGTCCGCTGTCGCCCACGTCCGCGCTCATGCGCCGATCACTTCCACCGCCCCGGTCGTCCTCGTCGGGCCCGTAAACGTGGTGCCTTCACGCCCTCAGGCGGGCCCCGGCCAGCCGGTGAGGCGGTTCGCCACTTCAAGCAGGTGATCCACGTCAAAGGGCTTGGGCTCGAGCAACGCGCCCAAACGAGTGAGCAGTGGACCGTGCGCCGCCGCCACCGCGTCAGGCATGCCCGTGAGCATAATCACCGCGGGTAGACGGCCCCCCCGGTTCTCGAGCCATTGCAGCAATGCTGTCCCATCCGAGCCGCGCAGACGGGCATCCACGACCAGCAGATTCACGTCGAAGTTCCCCAGAACCTGCCGCGCCGAGCCCTCGTCGAGACACAGGTGGACACGATAGCCCTCGTCGGTAAAGATCTGGCCGAGCAAGTCCAGTGTGTCAGGATCGTCTTCAACACTGAGAACCAGCGGCGCGGGTGCCCGCGACGAAGGCGCGGCGGCCCCTCCCTGGGATTCGTCGTCCATGAGCAGTCCCCACCCGCGAGTGTGCATGGGCCGCGCGACCCCAGTGGAGTCAGCGACCCAGACCATCCGTGATACCGCCTGGCCCTCGACCGTGGAGTTCACTACCATGTGCTGGGAGCGTCATCGCGCGTGAGGCACTCTACCATGACAGAGGCTGCGTAAGCAAGGGTGAGACACCAAATTGCTCACCTCGGCGCCTGGGATCGACCGCCACACCGAGTCCCGCCTCGGCCGGTGACATCGCGGCCGTGAGATTCGGCAGATACCAGGCGTAGTATTAGTGAGAAATGTAGCAGCGCAACGTACCAGCGTAACGTACCAGGGCGAAGGGGCGGGAACCTCGGACCCACCGTGGCCCGGCGGGTGGTGGAACCGCGGCGGAAATGAGGAGGATGTATGGCACCGGATGAGGATGAGCGGCACCAGGCGGCCGGTGCTCTCGCCGACGGGGTGGCGCGGGTTCGCGCCGCGGCTGAGGCGGTCCGCGCGAATGTCGAGCGGGTGATCGTGGGCAAGGCCGAGGTCATTGATTTGTTGCTGGTGGCGCTGCTTTCCGAAGGGCACGCGCTGATCGAGGATGTGCCGGGCACGGGCAAGACCGTCCTGGCGAAAGCGCTGGCCAGGTCCCTCGGCATCGAGTTTGCGCGTATTCAGGGCACCCCCGACCTGCTCCCGAGCGACGTCACCGGGACCA
The DNA here is from genome assembly GCA_025450405.1 of Ktedonobacterales bacterium. Lineage (GTDB taxonomy): Bacteria > Chloroflexota > Ktedonobacteria > Ktedonobacterales > JADMIN01 > JANWHL01. The sequence continues at coordinate 2,618 of JANWHL010000143.1, read as the reverse complement.
GCTATTTCAATCAGAAACTCGGTGAATTCGAATTTCGGCCAGGACCCATCTTCGCGAACGTGGTGCTCGCGGATGAAATTAACCGCGCCACGCCGCGAACCCAGGCCTCGCTCTTGGAGGCGATGCAGGAGCGCCAGGTGACCACCGAGCGCCAGACACTCCCACTGCCCCTCCCATTCATGTTGGTGGCGACGCAGAATCCCATCGAGCTCGAGGGCACCTTTCCGCTGCCAGAAGCCCAATTGGACCGCTTCATGCTGCGCCTGCGCATGCGCTATCCGTCGTTTGACGAGGAGCGTGCCATCCTGTACCGGTTCCAGGAAACGCAGCCGCTCGACGCGCTGCGACCCGTGGTATCGGGCGAGGCGCTGCTGGGCCTGCTCCCCACTGTTCGCGCGGTGGCCGTGTCGCGCATTGTGGCGGATTACCTGCTTGGCATCGTGCGTGGCACGCGCGACCATCCGGCGGTGGAGCTGGGCGCCAGCCCGCGCGCGGCACTCGCGCTGTTCCGCGGCAGCCAGGCGCGGGCGGCCCTGCGTGGGCGGGTGTTTGTCCAACCGGACGATGTGAAGGCGCTGGCGGTGCCGGTCCTTGCGCACCGCCTGCTCGTCACGGCCCAGGGTCGCCTGCGCGGCCAGGATGTCGAACAGGTCATCGCCGACGTGGTGGCGGCCACGCCGGTCCCCGTGGAGCGTCTTGGCGACGAGGAACAGGGCAACGCGGGCACGCGTTGAGCTGGGGGTGCTCGGTGAGATGGAGTCTCAGACATGAGCCGTGACCCCGAAGAGCGGTCGACCCCGCGGGAATCCCGCGCCCACGCCGATCTCCAAACCCCATGGTGGCTTCTCCGGCGGCGTGGGCCCGCCACATCCAGCCCCCGGACCGGCGCACCGGCGGATGAAACGCTCCTGGCGCGACGGCCGCTCTACGTCATCGCCGTCGGACTGATTATCCTGGCGCTGATTCTGCGCGTCCCCCTGTTGGTTGCGGCGGGACTCGTGGTGTTGGTGCTGGCCGTGGTGCCGGAAATCTGGTATCGGTTTGGCTCCCTTGGGCTGCGCGTGTCGCAAGCGCCAGCGGTACGCCAGGTGATGTTTGGCGACGAGGTGGATCTGATCATCACGGTCGAAAACCGCCAGCCTTTGCCTTTGCCATGGATCGAGCTCACGGACGAGTTGCCCTCAGCGCTGCCAGCGAGCGGCGTACGCCTCCGCCCGTCCATCAATCCGGAGCGCGACGCGTTCACGAGCGTGCTCGGGGTCTGGGCCTACCAGCGGGTGCGACGCCGCGTGCGGCTGCGCTGTCTGGCGCGCGGCGCCTTCCGTTTCGGGCCTCTGCGAGTGCGCCAGAGCGACCCGTTTGGCATCCTGGTCCGCGAACGGCAGATCGACCAACCATCCGTGCTGCTGGTCTACCCGCTGGTGGCGCCGCTGGAGCGCTTCGGCCTGCCCGCCCGCTCGCCCTTTGGGGAGCTCAAGTCGTCGCGGAGGCTGCTGGAAGACCCGTTGCGCGTGGCTGGGGTGCGCCCATACCAACCGGGGGATGAGCCCCGGCGCGTGCATTGGAAGGCCAGCGCGCGAACGGGGACGCTGCAAAGCAAGATCTACGAGCCCAGTACGCGGCACACGCTGGCGCTCTTCGTCGACACCCGCACGTTCGATCGGACGTTGTACGGCTACGACCCACTGCTCGCCGAGCTGGCGATCACGACGACCGCTTCGGTGGCCGCGTGGGCGCTGGAGCAAGGCTACGCCGTGGGTGTCTACTCGAACGGCATCCTGGGCGCACCGGAACTCGACGAAGAAATGGCGCGTCAGGCGCGCCAGCGCGTGCTGGCCAGCGCGGAGGAGGAGCCGCGCGACCCGGCGCCGGGAACCAGCGGCCCGACACGTCCAGCCGCGCACGGCACCGGAACACCACCCGCCCCCACCGAGCGCGAGAGCCTCGCGCGGCGCCTGGCCCGACTGGGAGCCACACAACGCCTGCGCGTCCCGCCGGCGAGCAATCCCGCCCAGCTGGGGCGCGTCCAGGAGGGCCTTGCCCGCTTGATCGCGGGGACGGGTCTCCCGATGGAGACGGTGCTGACCGCGGAGCAGGGCCGGCTGCCGCTTGGTACCACCGTGATCTTCATCGGTGCCGAGGCCGTGCTGGATGTGCCGTTGATTGTGGCCATGCGCCGGCTGAAGGCCGCTGGCCACGACGTGACCTTATTGCTGACGGGAGCGGCGGAGACGGCGGCCGCGGAGAGCGGCGCGCGGCTCCAGTTGGCCGGATTGACGATTCATCGCATCGGCGGAAGGGAGATCTGGAATGAGCTTGTCGCCGACGCCACCGGGCAGCGATCCGAAGGCCGGCGGCGTGGAACCAGCCGCCCCGCCGCCGAGTCCGGCCCAGAACAACGCACCAGTTCGCGAGCCCGGACGCCCCGGGCACTGGTACTCGAGTAGGCAGTCGCAGGCCCTTCTCTTCGCGGCCTGCGCGTTGCTCATCGAGACCCTGCCAATATCGGCCCTGCTCCAGCTGTTCGCGGGGTATGTCGTCGGCGATGTGGGCGCGGCGGCGCTGCCCTTCTGGTACCTAATTGCCCTCTGTTTGCTCGCCTACGGCGTGGGTCGTCT
>JANWHL010000142.1 GCA_025450405.1 Ktedonobacterales bacterium | reverse complement strand
CACTCAGGAGATAGCGGTCAGGAGACACAATGGACACTCGAGACCATGCCGCCACCGCGACGGCTTCGTTACCGGAGACCACTGGGCGACCGCGGCGAGAGGCCTTCCTCCCATTCGCGCTGCCGCATATCACGCAGGCGGAGATTGACGAAGTCGTAGACTCGATGCGGTCCGGCTGGATCACGGGTGGTCCCAAGACCAAGCGGTTTGAGCGCGAGTTCGCCGACGTAGTCGGCGCACCGCACGCCATCGCGCTCAGCTCCGCCACCGCGGCCCTGCATCTGGCCCTGGTTGCCCTTGGCGTGGGCCCCGGCGACGAAGTGATTGTCCCCGTCTACACCTTCAGCGCCACCGCCTCGGTGGTGATCCATTGCGGAGCGCGGCCGGTGTTTGTCGATGTCGATCCCGTCACCAACAACATCGATCCGGCGCGCGCGGAGGCCGCGATTACCCCGCGAACCAAAGTGATCATGGTCGTCCATTTCGCCGGCCTGCCGGCCGACATGGACCCGATACTGGCCATCGCGCGGCGGCACCATCTTCCCATTGTCGAGGACGCGGCGCACGCGTTCCCGGCGCGCTACGACGGCCGGATGGTGGGGAATATTGGCGACATCACCTGCTTCAGCTTCTACGCCACCAAGACGCTGGCCACGGGTGATGGCGGCATGTTGACCACCGCGAACGCCGAATACGCCCAGCGCGTGGCGCTGATGGCTCTGCACGGGATGAACCGTGACGCCTGGAAGCGGTATACCGCCGAGGGGTCGTGGTACTATGAGATTCTGGACGCTGGGTTCAAGTACAATATGACGGATGTGGCGGCTTCGATGGGCCTGCATCAGCTCGCCCGGCGCGAGTGGCTGCTCGGTCGGCGCCGCGCGATCGCCGCACGGTATACGAGCGCGTTTGCGGGCATGCCGGAACTCGAGACCCCACCGGATCCGAAGTATGCTGACCATGCCTGGCATCTCTATGCGCTACGCATTCGGCCCGAACGCCTGACGATCGGACGTGACGAGTGCATCAAGCGCCTGTCCGAGGCCCGCATCGGCACCAGCGTGCATTTCATCCCGCTCCACCTCTTCCCGCTCTATCGGGATCGATACGAGCTCAAAGCGGACGATTTCCCCGTCGCGATGGGATCATACGCGCGGGAAATCTCGCTGCCGATCTATCCCGGGATGTCCGATGACGACGTGGAGGACGTGGTGGCGGCGGTGACGGACGTGGTGGCGGCGCATCGGCGCTGAGCTCGGCGCGCGGGGCCGTGGGCGGGGCGTAGGCTGGTGGCGGTGCTGTGACATTGGCGGGGGCGGCCGAAGGGAGGAAAACATGAAGCGCCTGTTCGATACCGTGGTGTCGGCGGTTGCTCTGATCGTCCTGAGCCCGATCTTCCTCCTGCTCGCGCTTGGCGTGTGGCTGAGCGATCCAGGGCCTGTCCTCTTTCGCGGCCAGCGCATGGGGCTTGGCGCGCGTCCATTCGCGATCCTGAAGTTTCGCTCGATGCGCCGATCGCCGGTGGCGGGGCGCCAGATCACCGTCAAGGGCGATCCACGCATTACCCCGTTCGGGCGCGTGTTGCGCAAGACCAAGCTTGATGAGCTGCCACAGCTCATCAATGTCTTGCGGGGCGACATGAGCCTGGTTGGCCCGCGGCCTGAATCTCCCGCGTACGCGCCCTTTTACACGCCCCAGGAATGGGCGGTCCTCTCTGTACGTCCCGGGCTCACCGGCATGGCGCAGATTTACTTCCGCAATGAGGAGGGTCTGCTCCGTGGCTCGGACCCCGAGCGCTACTATCGTGAGGTCATCCTCCCCACCAAATTGGCCTTCGACCTGGAGTATGTGCACAACCAGTCGTTTTGGCTGGACCTCAAACTTCTGGTACTGACGGCTGTAGCCCTCGTGTGGACGGTTGCGCCGCCGCCAGTGCGGCAGCCAACCGAACCCAATCCAATCGCCGCTCGTACGGGCACATAGCGTCAGGAGGCCCCCAATGACTCAGGAATCGCTCCGAGCCACCCCAGGCACATCCGCCGCGGCGGGCGGCCTCGCCAATGGCGCGCGCCAGTGGTTCGCCATGTGGGTCGTTCGCCGCCTCCGTCTGTATGGTCTGTCGGTGCTCCTCGATGTTCTGCTCGTGACGGCCTCGTGCGAAATGGCGACCGCCCTGCGCTTCGTGGGGACGCCCGCGTTCGAGTTCGAGATGCGCGCCTTGCTGGTGCCGAGTTTGCTCATTGGGGTGATCTACGCCGCGGTATCGTATCTGTCCGGCCTGCACCGACGCCTCTGGCGCTACGCGAGTCTGCGCGATGGTTTCGCGTTGATGCGCGCCATCGCGGTGACAGCGGTACTGGTGGCCGGGATCGAGCTGGCCGCGAGGGCGTACGACGCCGTGTCTACCATGCCCAGGCCAGTGGCAAACCTGCTCCGGGTTCTGGAATCACTGCCCCTCAGTGTGGTCATTGGTGGCGCGCTGCTCTCGTTCTTGTTCATCGGCTGCTACAAAATGCTGCCGCGGGTGATTCATGCCAGTCGCATGGCGTCCGCTAAGGGCGATCGCGGTCGCGTCCTGATTGTGGGCGCCGGGCTAGCGGGGGCCACTTTGGCCGCACGCCTGCTCGTCAATGGCACGGGGGCGTTCGCGGGCGGCTATTCTATCGCGGGCTTCGTGGATGACGACCCGGCGAAGTGGGCCCGGCGCCTGCACGGGAAGATGGTCTTCGGGCCGATCGGTCAGATCCCCGGCATCGTGCGGCGCGAGCGGATCGACTTGATTATTCTGGCGCTGCCCTCGGCCGGCCCGAAAAGGACCAGCGAGATCATCGCGCTTTGCCAGCAGACGACAGCCTCGGTGAAGATCCTGCCGAGCCTGCGCGAGGTGGTTGGTCAGGTGTCCGGCGCGGTCCGTCTGCGCGACATCAACGTGGCCGACCTGCTGGGCCGCGAGGTGGTGCCGCTGCACACACCAGAGGCTCACGAGGCGCTGACGGGCAAAATCGTCCTGGTGACCGGCGCGGCCGGTTCCATCGGGTCGGAGCTCTGCCGACAGCTCGTAACCTACGCGCCGGCCACGGTCATCGCGCTCGACAACAATGAGACGGGCCTCTTTGACCTGGCCGAGAGCCTGCGCAGTCACCCCGAAGGCGATCGCATTCGGCTCCAGATTGGCGACATCACCAATGCCCGGAGCATGGAGCGGTTGTTCGAGCGCGAGCGCCCGCACGTGATCTTTCACGCGGCCGCGTACAAGCATGTGCCGCTGCTCGAGCAACACCCCGATCAGGCGATCCGGACGAATGTCCTCGCCACCCATTCGCTCTGCCATCTCGCCCGCCAATATGATGTCGGCTGCTTCTGCTTCATCTCCAGCGATAAAGCCGCCGACCCCGTGAATGTGCTGGGCGCGTCCAAGCGCGCTGGCGAGATCGTGGTGCAGGCGATGGCACACGCGGGCGAGGGGCGGACGCGCTTCTGCGCGGTGCGCTTTGGCAATGTCATTGGCAGCCGCGGCAGTGTGGTGCCGCTCTTCACGCAGCAGATCGAGCAAGGCGGCCCTGTCACCATCACCGACGCGAAAGCCACGCGCTATTTCATGACCATCCCTGAGGCTTGCGGGCTGGTGATTGTGACCTCGACCATTGCCGATAGCGGCGGCCTGTTCATCCTCGACATGGGTGAACCGGTCGGCATCGCGGACCTGGCCGTCAAGATGATCACCCTGCGCGGCTTGCGAGTCGGCCAGGATATCCCGGTGGTTTACACCGGGCTGCGGCCCGGCGAGCGTATGCACGAAATCCTGGCGGCCCCAGGTGAGGATCTGGTGCCGACGTCGCACGGCAAGATCCGACACGTCGCCAGCAATGGCGGGACACCCACGCTCTACGCGCTTGGCAGCACGATGCATATGCTCGAACAAAGCCTTGAGGTCGACGATTCGCGGGTTCATCGCGATCGGTTGTTCGACGCAATCCACGATGAGTCGGCTATCGCCAGCGGCGCCGCTTCGGCCTGACAGCAATGCCCGGAGAAGCGTCGGGGCCCGCTGAGCCTCAGCGCGGCCTCAATTCAACAGGGCGCGGTTGGTGCCGCTGGGAGGCAGTGGGCTCTCTACCTGCGCGCAGAGCATTTGGGTCTCGGTGCGCAAGAGAGCGATCTCGGCCTGTAGTCGCTCCGATGCCGAGGTCATCTCCAGCAATTTTTGCTTCTCGGAGTCCTCGCTGGTCAGGCACATGGCAATTGTGTGTGAAAGCTCGGTGGCATCGCGCGGAATGGCAATCTCGCGCACCTCGCTGCCCACTAGGGTGAGCACAATCCCGAGGTAGTCGCGGAATTCGTCGCGCGCTTCGCCGGCCAGCGCCAGCAAGACGTCACGTGACTCATCCACATCACACACGGGGGTCACGAGGCCACGCAGATAGGCGCGGTCGCGGCTCTCCTGGACGATGCGAAAGCGGTGCATGCCGCGAGCGAGGATGTTATAGCGGCCGTCGGTGAGGCACTCGCCGTCGTCAATGCGCGCCAAAGTGCCAACGGCGTGCGGCACTTCGAGTCCATAGAGGCTCTCGGGGCGGGCCAACACCACACCGAAGGGCGCGTGATCCTCCAGGCACTCGGCCACCATCTCGCGATACCGTGGCTCGAAGATGTGCAGGGGGAGCGCCATCCCGGGAAACAGGACCATATCAAGCGGGAAAAGTGGCACCCAGAATGGCTGGTCGGCCACCGTGGGCTCCTTTCGCGGGCCGAATCGCGGGTATCGGAGGTATCGAATGAACGCTGGCACCGCCCTTCGACACGGCTCGGCGCGATTACCAAAGAGTGTATCATGGGAGAGGCAGCCCGTGCCAACCGGACACGAACGCCGATCGCTTGTGCCGAGGACCTAAACGGCGGGGCTGAAACCCACAGGAAAGCGAGACATGCCCACATGCGCGATGTCGTGGGGAACCCGCACGCCCAGGGGCTGCTGGAGCGGGCCGTGCGCACGAATCGCGTAGCCCACGCGTATCTGCTGACAGGACCGGCGAACATTGGTAAGACCACGCTCGCTATGGCGCTAGCACGCGTGCTCCAATGCACAAGGCGGGATCCCGCATCCGTGGAGGCATGCGGGGAGTGCGCCTCGTGTCAGCGCATCGCGCATGGCAATCATCCTGATGTGGCGGTTGTGGAACCGCCTCTGGGCAAGCGCTGGCTGCCGATCGAAAGCGTCCGCGAGCTGCGACACACGGTCAATCTCGCGCCGTATGAAGGTAGGTGGCGTGTCGTCGTGTTGCCGGGCGCCGAGCGCATGGAGGCCGAGGCCGTCAACGCGCTCTTGAAGACGCTGGAGGAGCCGCCTGAGCAGGTTGTGCTTATTCTGACTTGCGAGGAGCCCGACCTGCTGCTGCCCACGCTCGTATCGCGCTGCCAGCTTATCCCCATGTCCCCACTTGGCGCGGAGGAGGTCCGCGCCGCCCTGGTGGAGCGCTGGGGCGTGGAGGCTGATGAGGCGGCAGCATTGGCGGGGCTCGCCGGTGGACGATTGGGCTGGGCCGTGGAGGCACATCGTCGGCCGGAGCTTCGCGAGCGGCGTGACGCCCTGCTGACCCGTATCCTGGAGGTGGCGGCGGCCCCGGCCAGCGAGCGGATGCGTCTGATGGCGGCGTTGGCGGCCGAAGGCGAAGGCGCGCGGTCGGCCGTCGAGACGTGGACGCTCTGGTGGCACGACGTGCTGCTTGCCGCTCTGGGGAGTGATGCGCTCAACACCGCGGGCCTAGCGCGAGAGGCCGCGGAGCGACTGGGGCGCGCGCTCGAGCCCGAGCGCGCGGAAGCGTTCCTCCGCCGGCTCGTCGAGACCTACCGGCAACTGGATCAGAACGCCAACCCGCGTCTGGCACTCGAAGTGCTGGCGCTCGATTTCCCAGCTGGGCGGTCGGGTGCGCGGGCACAGGGCCAGGGTGGCTCAAACGCGCGCGGTTGAGCGTCAGGCTGGGTGAGGCGCCTGGGCGTAAAGGTCGGCTGATGGAGACACCTGGCATGACGAACGGCTTGCTGGACGCCGCGCATCGCATGGATGTCGCGGGCTTCCGGCCGGAAGCCCGCGACAGGGTGGCGAGGGCCGCCGCAATCTCCCTGGACCAAATGGCGCCCGTGTTCTGAGCATTGCGCAGACGTCAGCCACCGGCACCGAGGAAAAACGCCGTCGCCGCGAAGAGCACCCAGAACGCGACGAGCTGGATCCCCTCCAGCCAGTTCGATTCGCCATCACGCCCCAGCAGCATGAACACGAACATCGAGCCGACGAAGACGGCGACCGCCAGCGGCTGGAAGACCAGATCGAATGGGGTGCCGTTGAACGCGCCGACGAAGACCAGCACCGGCGCGACGACCAGAATCATCTGGATGGACGCGCCAGCGGTGACCGCCATGGTCACCTCCATGCGGTTCTCCAGGGCCTCACCAACCGCTCCGTTCAGCTCGACCACACCACCAATGACCGGAATGACCACCAGACCGACGAAGAGTTCATTGCCGCCGAGGAAGCGCGAGGCGACCGGCTCGATCGTGTGGACGAACTGCTCCGACATGAGCACAACAAAAGCGGCCGCGACAGCGAGCACGACCACGGCCGCCAATCCGCGAAGAATCGGATGTCCGGCGAAAAGTCCTCTCTCACCTTCGCCCTGCTCTTCGCGTGCCTTGCGCCGCGCCTCCGCCCGCGCACCCTTGGGGTCGATACGACTCGGCTTCGCGCGCGCGGCTGCCGCTGGTCCGGGGGCGGCGGCCGTCTCGGACTCCAACCGCGCCTCCGCGGTGGCGCGCTCTTCGGCAAAAAGGGCATTGACGTCTGGCTGGGCCGGCAGCGGCAACTGCCAGCCTTGCTTGGCGCTGGCGCGGGCGCGCTGGCGCTCCACATGACGGCGGACGCGATCCTCGCGCTTTTGGCGGCGCACGGCCACCAGGTCGCGCCCCTCGGCCACGCGGAAGACGGCGAAGGCGACATAAGCGACGTAGCTGACCAGCAGGACAACGGCGAGCGCCATGCTGGCCGTGAGAATCGTCTTATCCGAGAAGCGGTTTCCGAAGATCAAGGCGCCAACGGTCGGAAGCGCGATGCCGATGACCGCGAGCGCCAGGACGGTGGAATATTCGCTGGCGTTGTCGGAATTGAACTTCATGCGACCGTGGCGCCAGCAACCCGCGGCGGTGGCCAGGCCGAGAAAAAGTAGTGAGTTGCGAATGATGGCGCCGGCGATCGAGGCGCGCACGATGTCCGCTCCGCCGGATAGGCCACTGAGCAGGATCGATACGCCAATGGCCAGTTCAGCGACATTACCGAACGTGGTGTGCAGCAGGCCGCCAACAAATTGTCCCAGCAGCTCGGAGAGCTCCTCGACCGCACTTTCAAGAAGGCTGGCGAGGGGGACGAGGCTGAGCGCCGACAGGACGAACACGACGCCAGGATAGCTCTCGGACAGCTCGAAATGCTCAAGCAGGAGGACTATAGGAATCCCGAGCAGCAGGGACCAGACGAAGGCTCGGCGCATACACCTCTCCACTGAGACGTTACAGGAGCCTCACTCCAAGACCGCTTGCGCGCGTGGCGCCACGTGTTCGCGGCTGGAGACTCCAGAATGTGAGCGCTCGCGCCAGGCAACCGGCTGGATAGTGAGCGTCGGCCGTCAGGAGCCAGGCCGCCGCACGTTCTGCACGAAAGCCTGGTTATCCAGTGCGTACAACTCCATTCGAATGGCCGGTAGGGCTTCCTCAGGTGCCTCGCGGATGAGACGCGAGAGGGCCTCGCGCGCGGCTTCCAGCGTGGCCGCCTGGACGCGCGCAGCCATCGCCTGGTCGTCGCTGACCACGGGCACCTGGCGCTCGACCGCGGACTCGGCCACGACCTGTCCATCCAACATTGCGAGCTTGCGCACGATGACCCGCTGCACCAGACGACGCCGCACATTTTGAGGCATTGGCGCCGCTGTGTCAAGCGGCACGCTCGCCGGGGTGGCCAATGCCGTCGCCATCGGCACGTCCGCGAGCGCCGATGCCGTAATGGCAGGCATGGGGGTCTCCGCGCCGTCACCTGGGATTTGTGGCATCGAGCGCTCGACAGGGACCCATGAGAGGTTGGCGCCGGGCTCGGTATACGCTTGTGGCGCGGATGTCACGGTGAGCCGTGGACTGTCAGCATCTGATGCGGGCGCTGTCTCGCCGTCGTTCAGTGGCGTGGTTAGCCGTGCGGCGGGCCGGCGGCCAGGGCGGTCGCGCAGGAGGTCCACCAGACCACCGGCCAGCGCCGTCCCAAGCGCGGCGTAGGCAATATCTTCGCCCACATGAGAGCCCGGGTGGCTTGCCGATTCCGCGGTGTCATGGTAGTAACCGGCAGGTGAATCATCAACGTATCCATTACCGCCGTGGTCGGGTTCACCCACATAGTCGGTAGTATGTGGCCATTCGAACGGTGTCTCGGCGGGCGGGGCGAAGTGGACCGCTTCGCGACGGGGCGGCGCGGCCACCTGATACATGAAGACGGGCT
>JANWHL010000141.1 GCA_025450405.1 Ktedonobacterales bacterium | reverse complement strand
CCCCTTGACGGGACTCGCCGAGCCCGGTATGCTTGACAATGCTGTGTATCACGCGAATCTCACGCGGCAGAGCATCGTCTGCCACACAGCCGCCGTCTCGTTCATCAGGCAGGACCACGTCGTGCATCTCCCTATGCGCCTTTCCCGCGCTCCCACGGCCCACGCCCGTGACCTCACGACTACGCAACGACACCTTGGCGTGACCGTACTTCTCGGCAACACCGGCCTGATGAATTTCGGCTTTTCCGTCCTGATCCCGCTGTTGGCTGTGCATTTCACCGGCCGGCTGGGATTCACCGCGGCGTCCATCGGCCTGGTGCTGGCCCTCCGCCAGTTCTCACAGCAGGGCCTCGACCTGGTCGGCGGTCTCATCGGCGACCATTTCGGCGCGCGCACGTCCATCGCGGTCGGCTGCTTTGTGCGCGCCGCGGGTTTCGCCGGCATCGGTTTGGCGCACACGCTTGGCATGCTCATCACGTTCGCGGTCGTCTCCGGCATCGGCGGCGCCTTCTTCGACGCTCCGAGCACGGCCGCGCTGGCCGACCTCGTCCCCACCGACCGCCGCCAGCGCGTATACGCGGCGTCGGCAACGTTCGGCAACGCCGGGGTGACCCTGGGTCCCGTGGTCGGCGTGGCACTCCTCGGCATCGGATTTCAGGCGGTCAGTCTCGCCGCCGCCGCGTGTTTCGTCTTGGTTGGGATGCTCACCCTGGCCTTTGTGCCCGCCACTGCCCTCGCTGGCGGACACATCGGCGACTCCGCGCCTACAGGTTCCAGCACGCGTCACGGCCTGGTCGCGGCCGCGAGGGCCTTCGTCACCACCACGCGTGCGATTGCCGCCGACCGCACGTTCGTGCTGCTCACCGTCTTTCTGGCGGGCTTCTGGTTCCTCTGGGCGCAGATGAATATCACGGTGCCGCTGGCCGCGGATCGTCTTGGCGGCCCGCATTTCGTCGCTCTGGCATTCGCGATCAATGCCGGTCCGGCCATCCTCTGCCAGTACCCGCTCGCGCGCTTTGTCGGCGAGCGCTGCGCGCCGCGTCACGTGCTCGCCATCGCACTGGCGGTTTGCGCGGTGGGCATGGCGCTGGCGTTCGCAGGGTCAGCCGCGGGCGTCTTCTTCCTGGGCATCGGGCTCTTCGCCCTCGCCCGCATGCTCATTGGCCCGGTTGTCAACACCGTGACCGCCGACCTCGCCCCGGTGGGCATGCTGGGCGCGTACTTCGGCTTCGGCGCGCTAGCGGTGGCAATGGGCGCCGGCTTCGGCCAGTACGCGGGCGGCGTACTCTATGATATCGCACAGGCCCGCCACGCGCCGCTCTTGCTCTCGCTTCCGCTGCTCGCCTTTGGCGTCGGCGCCGCCTACGGCCTGCTCCGTCTCCCGCTGGCGTTTCGGCCCGGCGGCCACTCCGCGCCAGCGCCACGCACCGACGCGCTTGGCGTTGCCGGGTCTCTGGCCGCTGGCCACGGTGCGCCGGCTTCCTCAGGCACCCATCGTTTCCCGTAACGCGCGCGGCACACGCCCAGGCCGGCGCATACAACTACGGCGCCGTGCCCTACGTAGCGCGTCTGGTCCGCCGTGGCGGGCCCGCGGGCGTGGTCATCAGCGGATCCAGCGCCGCACGGATCTTCCGGTACGTGTTTTCCAGCAGTTCGGGCATGACCTTCACGTCGCCCAGCACCGGCATGAAATTCGTGTCGCCGTTCCACCTCGGCACAATGTGGAAGTGGACATGCTCCTCCAGGCCCGCCCCGGCCACCTTGCCCTGATTGATTCCCATATTGTACCCGTCCGGGCGCAAGGATGCGCCGAGCGCGCCCAGACACCGCTGCGCCAGCGTCATCAACTCAGTCAGGGTGGGGGCGTCCAGGTGGCCGATCGTTGGCACATGCTCGGTGGGCGCGATCATCAGGTGGCCGCTGTTATAGGGAAAGAGATTCATGATCACGAAGCAGCGTTTGCCGCGAGCGAGAATCAAATTCGCCGCGTCATCGTGACCGGCCAGCTTCGCGCAGAGAAAGCAGCCCTCCTCCTCGGACGACGACTCGCGCGCGATGTAGGCCATGCGCCAGGGCGCCCAGAGCTGTTCCATGCTTGCCATGATACCATGTGCGGTTCGCCGGACGACGCCACCAACTGGATTTCGCATGCGCACATCAGACCACTCCTACCGTCCGCGCGCGGTCGGCAACAGCCATCCCGCTTCCGATCGCCTCCGCGACTGGGACGGGTGGCGGCGTGCGCGTGGTGATCGGCGGCAGTAGGCCATAGCGCGCCTTCAACGTCAGGATGCGCCGGACGGATTGGTCAATCCGCGCCACCGAGATACGGCCGTCGTGGATGGCCTGTTTAAGTGCGCCTGTGATCGTCGTCATGGATCCGGAGTCCCAGGCGGTGGCGAGCAGGTCGTCGCCGGCCATTACCGACAGCACCGCCGCCTCTCCCAGGGCCCAATGCAGCCGGATGCCTTCCATGTACAAATTGTCGGTGACCACAACGCCGGCGTACCCCAGCTCTTTACGCAGCACGCCGTTGACCAGCAGTGGCGAAAGCGTCGCGGGCAGATTCGGGTCGATAGCGGAGACAACCACGTGCGTCACCATGATCAGTCCTGGGTCCAGCGCAAGCACGCCGCGGAACGCCTGAAATTCGCTCGCCTCCAGTTGAGCGCGGGTACGGGTGATCGTCGGCAGGGTCAGGTGGGGGTCTTGCCAGATGCTCCCAATGCCCGGCCAGTGCTTGAGTGTGCCGATCTCGCCATTCTTCTGCAAGCCCTGGAGAAACGCTCCAGCGTAGCGATCCACCGTCTTGGGATCGTCGCCATACAGCCGCGTCCACTCCACCTGGTTGGGGATGAGCCGCGTGTCCACGACCGGCGCCAGGTCCGTGTTGATACCTATCGCCCGCAGATCGTGCGCGTCCTTGGCGGCGGCCAGATAGGCATTCTGCGGATTCCCGGACGCCCCAAGGTCTTGCGCGGAGGGACGGGGGCCATCCCAGCCTTCGAGTCGGTCCACCACGCCGCCCTCTTCGTCCATCATGGTCAGTAGCGGGACCTGGGCGTTGCCCTGGATGCTGTTCAGGTAGTCGCGCAACTGGCTGAGTGGCCACTTCGTGTCGAAGATGTACACGATGATTGCCCCGGCGTGCAGCCCGCGCACCATGTTATCCATGTCCGGATAGTACACTGGCCCCCCGGCCCCGATGTCCACCTCAAGCTCGACCATCTGCCCAAGCTTCTCGTCGAGCGTCATGTGCGCGAGATAGGCATCCACGGTCGCGCGCAGCCGCAGCTCGCGCAACGCGTCGGCCACCGGCAACGCGGCGGCAGGCGTGGCGGTGGCGCTGGGATTCGGGGGGGCCGCCCCCAGCACACCCGGCGCGGCCGTCAGGCCCGTCCCGCCGCCGCATCCGCTCAGCACGACGGTCGCCAGCGCGACGCCCGCGAGCGCCGTCGCGCACGCGCGCTTGCGGAGGACCGTCCACGCCTCCCGCGACCTGCTCATTCGCACCCCAACTTCCCTTGCGGCTCCGCGCCCAGCCGTCACCCCCGCATCGGATATCGCCGCGCACCGGGCAGATATCGCCGCGCCCGCACCACGCATGCTGGCGGCGATAACCACCATGCCGTCTTCCGCATCCGACGCGCCACTTTTCACCGTATGGTCACGAGGCATCACCCAAACGCTCGCGGGCGGCTCGCCCTGGCACAATCGCCGATACCGACCCGCCGGGGACCGCGTCCCCGCGCTGACCGCCGCCGCGACCGGGCCCGGCTGCCGGCATCGGGATGAGCCCCAATTGCAACTTGAGGGTGAGGATGCGCATGACCGACTCGTCAATCCGCTTCGTCGTTATCGCGCCCGTCCGCACCGCCTGCCGGATAGCATCAAGCGTATCATGCGCGATGCTCGGTGTGTAGGGTCCCAGCGCGATGTCCACACCCGCCTCAATCGCCAGCACTGCCGCCTGCGCCACCGTCCAGTTGCCGCTGAGTGACCCAGTGTGCAGACTGTCGGTAATGATTAGGCCCTGGAAGCCAAGCTCATTCCGAAGCACCCTGGTCACGAATGCCGGAGACAGCGTGGACGGCAGATTCGGGTCAACCTCTGGGATCATCTCGGGAGATACCATGATCCCGCGAATATCGTCGGTCTTGAGCAGCGTCCGGTACGGCGCGACGTCCGTACTTTCCCAGTCGGCACGCGACCGGTTGAGGTAGGGCATCTGCGTATCAGGGTTAGTCGTCACTGAGCCCAGACCGGGAAAGTGCTTGAGGCACGCCGCCACGCGCCCGTCCGCCTGCAGGCCCTCCACATACGCACCAGCCATGGCGGCCACACGCGCCGGGTCGCTGCCAAATGTCCGATTGCAGCACAGCGCAACCGCCGGCCCCACATCCACCACGGGCGCCAGATTGAAGTTGAAGCCGTACTTGTGGAGGACTTGGGCGTCGGCCGTACCGCGTGCGCGCGCCGCCGCCGGGTCCGCCAGCGAGCCCGCGGATGGCGTGTCGCCGACGATCGTCTGGAAGCGGTTGACCGACCCACCCTCCTGGTCAACGGCGACCAGGAGCGGCGTCGGCGCCAGTTTTTGCAGTCCAGATGTCAGCGCCGACACCTGCGACGCTGACTGGATGCTGGACCCGAACAGCAGCACGCCCCCGACGTGCAGGCCATAGATCATCTGATAGGCATCGGGAGTGACGTCGGCATCATAAAACTCGATCATCACCATCTGGCCGATCTTGTCAGTCAGGCTCAGATGCTGTTCCAACTGCGCCGCATACTCCGCGGGCGTGAGCGGATGCTGGCGATTGACGACGGGCTTGGGCAGGTTGCACAGCGTGCAGACCGCGACCGGCTGTGTCGACCAACCAGGGATGATGCCGCCCGCCTGCATGAACGCCGCGCTGGCCGTCGCCGCGCGCGCCACCAAGAGCACCAACCCCGCGATCAGCGCGGCGCGCGCGAGCCAGGTCCGCGACGACGACCGGGTCGCGCGCCCTCGCCCTGGCACGACCTCAGCTGGCAACGATTCCGTCGCCAGCTCGGACACGTCCCGCCCCAGTGCGCCCAACCGGCCACCACCACGTTCACGCGCCGGCGGTGCCGACGTCCCCGATCCCGCCGGCTGTCCGCCATGTCGGGCCGGAACAGGCGGCGCATACGCCGAGGGCGTGGCGCCAGCGTTTGGCGGCCACTCACCACGATCACCTCCATGCGCGCTGGCGGTGCCGGCATTGCCCCACTTGGCGCGCGAGGCGGATGCGTCTGGGGCGCCATACGGGGATCCGTTGGCGGGCGGCGGCCAGCCGCCCACGCCCAACCGCAGGCGCTGGTCGGAGGCATTCGGATTCTCCGGCATCACCTGGTTCTGGCCAGGCCCATACTGGTCAGACCCACGCTGGCCAGGCCCATTACCGGTCCGCACGTATTGGTCATCTTGGCGTCGGCGCCCAGGTGTCGAACCGCCATCCGGCGGTCCGAATTGGGACGGTGGCTCGGGCCTCATCGGCGGCCCCACTCACCGCGCCCCAGCGCCATCAACAGCACCGTCCGCGCCAGCCAGCCGAGCGCGCCCAGTGCGCCAAAGAGCTCGAGAGTGCCCACTGTGCTCGCGGCGTGGACGTCGAGAAAGAGGTAGAACGGGCCGATACGACTGGCGGCGGCCGTCGCGAAGAGTCCCAGGTCGAGCCAGGCCGGCAACGTCGCCAGGACCAGCGCGACCTGCCACCGCCGGCACAACGCGCCAATCACCGCGGGCAACACGTAGAAGGCCGCCGCCACGATCGGCGTCAGATCATGGGGGATTGGCCCGTTTGGGTATCCGTGCGTCTGCCAGACACGGTCAGGAACGAGGGCGACCAGCAACAGCGCCACATCGACCAGGACAACGCCGCCCAGGAGCACCGACACGACGAGCGTTTTCCAGTCGAGCGACCGGCGCGCCTTGTCCGGTCGGCGGCCCCCGCGCGACGATGCCGACGGCGCCTGGACAGCCGCCGGGGCGTGTGGACCTGGTGACCATGACTGGCGGCCCGATGGGTAGCGCCCCGCCCGTGGATCAGGCGGCGACATCGTGCGCATCATGCACCTCTTCCCTACTGCGCTCCCCTGCCCGCGCATGCCGTCGCTCTGGCCAACACGCGTCCCTGGCCCGATCCGAAACCGCCCTGATCATACCGCCCAGACGCAAGTCCGCGGCGGACCAAACCTCGCGCGCCGCGCCTGATTTGGCACACAAGACGCGGCGCAACGCGCGCACTGGCCCCGCGCCCAACACCCTTGCGGCCACGACCGCATGTGACCGCGACCGCGCGATTTGCCACGACTCCGCGCCTGAGTATGCTACGCTGTACACTACAACGCACGAGTGCCCCGTCAAGGGGTCTCAATTGGTCAAGAATTGCTGTGTGTGGCGTCCGATCACCTCAGAGTGCGTGCCAGGACGGCGACGGAGTCCGTCTCTGGGGGGCAAATCGGACCACACCAGATGGCCTGCCCATCGCTCCAGACGCCGAGGCCCACGCTCCCTGAGCCCGGACAGGCTAGACCCGTTATCTCATCAGACCGCGCCCGTTGTCTGGAAGTATGGAGGAACCCTCATGCACGAGCGCGCCAGGAGGCGGGGCGGCCAAGCGGGCCAGGATGCCCACGGGCCAGGCCGTCCCACTGCCCCGACGGCTGGAGGCGGCGCCCGCGAGCCATCGCGGGCGCGATCAGCCGACTCGCCTGGTGAGGACCAGGGTCACACGCTTGTCCATCGCGCTCCCAGCGGCTACCTGTGGAACCAGGCCTATTCGCTCTGGCTGGGCGTTTCCCTGGTCATTTTCGATGTGGTCTTGCGCCGCTCCTTGAGTCTGCCCGCGGCCGGTGCCTATGTGCTCGCCAATAACGCCGCCAACCTGGGCATCTACCTCGCCTCTCTCGGTCTCACCAGTGCCGCCGCCGTCTACATCCCGCGCGCTCTTTCGCAGGGTGGCCCGGGCCTGGCCATGACCGTCGCCCTGCGCCTCGTCACCATCCGCGTCGCCGCCGTAGCGGCCGTCGCCATTGGCGCGCTCTGGGGCCTGCCACTCGTCACGACGCTCCTGGCCCAGGCCTCCCTTCCAGGCGCCGCCGGGTTCGCCCAGGCATTTGGCGACCCACGCGTCCTCGACCACCGGGTAGTCATCGCCGGCACCATCATCGGGACCGGTATCGCCGCCCTACTCGCGTCTGTCCTGACGGCCCTCCTGCGCACGCGCGTGGTATTCATCGTCGGCGGGCTCAGTCAATTGCTGGTGGTCATCCTCGCGTATATCTTCATTCATGTACTCGGCGCCGGGGTGGACGGCGCGCTGGGGGCCCTCGTCCTGCCGCCCACCTGTGCCGCCGTCGTCTACGCGTTCGTGATTCGGTCCACGCTGGCCGCCCCGCGCGTCTCCCTGACTCCGGCCCTGCTCTCGCCCATGTTGCGCTTGGGCATGGCTTCCTGGCTGGCCGACATGGCCAACGTGGGCTTCTTCATGCCGCTGGCCGCATGGCAGCTCAGCCTCAGTGTCTCGTCCAGTCAGATCGCGCTCTTCAGCTCCGCGTACCAACTCGGCCACGGCGCGACGGTCCCGATCGCCGCGGGCATCAGCGGCATTAGCCTGGCTATCATGTCCGCCGCGTACACCATCCGCTATCTCCCCGACCTCGCTCTCGCCTGGCGCACCATTGTCAAGCTCCAGGTGCTCCTGACCGTGCCCCTGATGGTGTTCTGCGTGCCACATGCCGGCGTGATCCTTCAGGTCTTCGGCAAGGGCTACGCGACGGCCGGCGGCGTGGCCGCTGTCTTCATCGCGCTCAGCGCTGTCATCCAACTGTGCGGCGGCATCGCGTGCGAGTCCGTCCTGTATGTGCTCGGACACCAGGTTTGGGTGGTCGTGTCGCGCTGGGGCACCCTCGCCGCGCTCGCCCTGGGCGATTGGTTCCTCATCCCGCGCTACGGCGTTCTCGGCGGCCTCATTGCCGTGGGCTTCTCGCAGATCATCGCCAACGCTTTCATGCTCGTCCTCGCCTGCCGCTTTGTCGCCAGCCGCTATCCAATTGGCTTCGTCGGGAAGATGCTGGTCGCGCTCACCCCAGGTGTCGCGCTCACGCTGGCGTGGCGACCCGCCTCGCCGCTGCCGCTCGTGCTGGCGGGGCTCGCGTACGGGGCGATTTTCCTTGTCTGCCTCCGCCTGATCCGGCCATTGGACGCCGAGGATGGTGTCCTGCTTACGCAGGTCCCCACCTGGCTGCGCACCATCCTCCGCCCGTTCGTAACTGGCTTAGACACTCCGAGCCCACTTCTCGCCGCTGGTGCCGGCGCCAGTGGGAGCGCGCACGCCGCCGGCCAGCCCAGTGCGCATGCTGGCGCGGACCCGCGCGCGGCGCGCGCGCCGAACGCCGCACGGCGGCGCGCCGCGTCCCGCCGCTGATACTCACCGCATCGCCAGTCTGGACTATTCGAGCCGCGCGCGCGGATTGGCTGCGCGTGTCAGTCGAGCGGCGACAGCTCCTGGGGCGGCGGGGTAGAGGAGCGCCTGCGCCCCGCGGCCCAGGCCTTCGCACGTGCGTAGAGCTCCAGCAGGCCGCCCAGGTAGATTCCCCCGAGCAGGTAGCCGGCCAGGACGTCGCTGGGCCAGTGCGCGCCCAGATAAACCCGCGACGGCCCAACCAGGCCGACCATCGCGGCGCAGGCACCGACGAACGCTCGACGCGCCCGCGACGGCCGGAGATTGGACAAAGCCGCGGTGGCCAGAAACCCGAAGAAGCTCATGTAGTGCATTACGTGCCCGCTGGGAAACCCTGGCTCGTTGATGACGCGCGTGACCCGCACCAGCCGCGCGGTCGGGCGCTGTCGCCCGACGACACGCTTGATCGCCCAGTTGATGGCGTCGGTGCCGTTCGACAGGATGATGATCACTGCCTCAACGCGCAGACGCAGAGCCCAGAACATCGCGGCACAGACCACCACAAGCGGCGTTGAGTAGCGCGGAAACCCCGGTTCCGCGACCGCGCGCCAGAACGCGTCCTTGCGCCGGGTCCGTCTTCCCTGGATCACGCGCGTCAAGCGCACGTCGCCCGGCAAAATGTCCATCCACCGCGCGGCCAACCCAGTCGCCAGCGCCCATCCGAATGCCGCGAGGTACAGCCATCTCACCGCGGCCGCACGCCGCGCGCTCCGGCGCGGCGCCTCCACACCGACCACGCGGCGCGCTTCGTCGGTAGCGACGGTCGCGGCCAGCCGAACCCGCGCCGTCGACACCGCGGCGGTCCGCTGGGCACTGCCCGCCGCCTGGCCGACGACACGCGCCGCCACCCCGGCGGCCGGCGGGACCATCGCGCGCAACACCACCTCCCCTAGCCCAAGGTGGGCAACCGCTTCCGCCTTCGTCTCCGCCCGCGGCGGCGCCACCACGCGCAGCGCATTGTGCTTGACCACGGCGGTCATGGGCGTGACGCCCACTGTCTGGGCATCCGCGTGCACATGCCACACCGCCCGTGTCGGCGCGATCCGCACTTCGCGCGCACGCAGCCGGCGCTCGCGGGCATGCAAGCCTTGGCGTCCACCCAGGATGCTGACGTAGTGGCGGACCAGCTCCAGCACCTTTATGCGCTCATAGATCACGACATCCAGCCACCCGTCATCCATTCGCGCGCCCGGTGCGGCCGCGAAGTCCAGCCCGTAGCGCTCCGCGTTGCACACGCTCACCTGGAGCGCCCGCGTCCTCACCGTCCGCCCGTCCACGGTCACATCCACCCGGCGTGGTCGGACACGCCAGAGTGTCCTGGCGACGGTCAGCACAGTGCCCGGGTGCGCCCATGGCCGACCCTTCAGGTTCTCAAACGTCGGCGCGAGCGCCGCTTCGAGCCCCGCACCCGCCACCTCGAGGAAGAGGTGCCCGGCCACCATGCCCACGTCCACAAGGTGTGAGGGAGCGCTCGCCAGCAGCTCGGCGGCCGCTGTCAGGTCCTCGGGAATCCCCAGACAGTGCGCCAGATTGTTCATCGTCCCGAGCGGCAGAATCCCCAGCGCCACCTCGCGTGCGGAGCCATCCTCCCTGGTCCGTTCGTTTCGCGCCTCCAGCAGCCCTTCAGCCACGGCGTGTACCGTGCCATCGCCACCCGCGGCTACCACCACGTCGTACACGCCTTCGGTCGCGGCCGCCCGGGCATGTGCGCGCGCCTCGTCTTCGGCGCGTGTCAGCACGATGCGCGCGCGCAAACCCATCGCGCTCAAACGCGCGCCGATCTCCGTCTCGGCCGCCGCCCCGGCCAGCCGCGCCGTCGGATTCACCAGCACCAACACGGTTGGCCGTTCCAGCTCGGGTCCACCTGGCGATCGGCGCGCATCGGTGGCGGTATCCACATCCCCCTCCATGGTGGTCAGGCCTCCTTTAGCCAGCTGCTATCGCCCATCGTGTCCGCTGGCCGCCAGACGTGTAGACAGCACCAAGCGCGTGGGCGCGCACCGCTCTCCACACGCATGCGCGGTGCCATCGCCAGTCGGCGCGCCCATGGTTGCATTGCCGGCTGAGCGCGTCCGCGCTATAGCTATGTGCGACAGCTATGTGCGACGGGACGCCAGTTGGTCGATCGGCGCCATGGCGACACGTCGATCAGCGTACCAACCGGAGGCACAACCGTGACTGAGGCTCGCCCGGGTCCGCTCGCCGGCTACGTCGCGATTGTCACTGGGGCCAGCTCGGGCATCGGCGCGGCGGTCGCGAGCGAGCTGGCGCGCCGGGGCGCCAGCGTCGCGCTGGCCGCGCGCCGTGCCGACCGGCTCGAATGCCTGGCGGACGCCATACGCTCGGCGGGCGGCACCGCCTTCGCCGTCCCCAGCGATATGCGCCAGGTGGGGGACATCGACCACCTGGTCGATCGGGTCAAAGACCACTGGGGGCACATTGACATCCTCGTCAACGCCGCCGGACAAGGCTGGCGTCACCTCTACGCGCGGGAGGATCCCGACGAGATCGCCGGCGGCATGATGCTCAATCTAGTTGGCCCAATGTTACTCACGCGCGCCGTCTTGCCCGGCATGCTGGCTCAGCGACGCGGCACCATTCTCAACGTCGCGTCGGTGGCCGGCCAGATCGCCGTCGCGCCAATCTATTCGGCCACCAAGTTCGGTCTGCGCGGATTCTCGTTGGCCCTGCGGCGCGAGCTCGCCGGCACAGGAGTCCAGGTCACCGCGGTCTCACCGGGCTACATCCGCACCGACCTGACCGCCCGCATGCGCGCCGTGCCTATGCCCGGACCTGAGCGACTCGCGCGCCGCATGGCCGACCTCGTCAGCCACCCGCGACGCGAGCTCGTCTATCCGCGCATTTATGGTTTGGCCATCTGGCTGGAGCGCCTCTTCCCATGGGCCGTGGACCTCGGCACGCGCCCTCATGGGCGCCGGAACGCCGCCACCAGGTAGAGCGCAAGTCTCACGGAACGTCAATGTCGTGCCCCCGGCCCCGGGGCTGGTTCAGCGCGGTCTCAGGCGCTCCGACTGGCAGGCTCGGCGGCCGATGGCAGTGCTATGGCCGCCGGGGATACGGCCGGCGCGCCGTCCGGAGCCAGCGTGCCAGGCGCGGCCCGTTGGCTAGCTGCGGGGCCCGAGTCCGCCTCGACGTCCGGGGCCACCGTGCCGCCTGGCGCGCGAAATGCCGCGGTCGCGCGCCACACGCTCGCGCCATACGCCACCGCCGCGAGGCAGGGTAGCGCACCAATGAACAGCGCCCCGGACGCGCCCACGCGGCCAGCGAGCGCCCCGATCGCCAGCGCGCCGATCGGCGTCGACCCGGCGAACAGCATCGAGTAGAGCGCCATCACACGACCACGCATCGCGTCTGGCGAATTGGTCTGGAGCAGCGTGTTCGCCGTCGCCGCGAACGCGATCGTCGCGAACCCGATGAGCGCGAGCGCCCCATAGGCCGGTATGGGCGCCTGGATTCGCGCGAGCACGATCTCGAGGACACTGAACGCACCAGCGCTCGCCACCAACAGCCCTACGCGCGGGCGTTTGACCGTGCCCGCCAGCACCAGCGCGGCGACGAGCGAGCCAAACCCCAGCAGCGACGACATCACCCCGTAGCCGGTAGCCCCCGTCCGAAAGGTGCGCTCCGCAAGGAGCGGCAGGATGATGTTGAAATTCATGCCGAAAGTACTGACGGCGAAAATCATCAACAACGCCAAGCGGATTGGTGGCGTCCGCCACGCGAAGGCGACTCCGTCCCGGATCTGGCGCAATGGGCGGTCGCTGACGCGAGCTCCCACTGGCGCGTGGAGCCGCGTCGGGTCCATCATCGCCAGGCCCACGAGCACGGCCACGTAACTGACCGCATTCACCAGGAACAGGGGTGGGATGCCCAGAACCGCGATCAGCACCCCCGCGATGCCTGGTCCCACTACGCGCGACGCATTGAACTGCGCCGAATTGAGTGAGATGGCGTTCATCAGGTCATCACGGCCCACCATCTCGGTAATAAACGCCTGGCGCGTCGGCATATCCAGGGCGTTTACCGTGCCCAGGCACGCGGCCAGGACCATCACATGCCAGACACGCACAGTGCCAGTGGCCGCCAGCGCGAACATCGCGAACGCCTGAATCATCGCCACCGTTTGCGTGAACATCAGCAGACGCCGCTTGGGCAACTTGTCGGCCACCACGCCGCCAACTAGCGAGAGCACCAGCACCGGCAGGAACTGTAGCGCGCTCACCACCCCAAGGAGAAACGCGTTGTGGGTGAGCTGAAGGACGAGCCATGCCTGGCCAATGGATTGCATCCACGTGCCCGTGACCGAAATGATCTGGCCGAACCAAAAGAGGCGAAAATTGCGGTGATGGAGCGCCGAAAACACGCGTATATCGCGCCATCCGTGCCGGCCCGGCCCGCCCCCGCGCGACGCCGGATCTCCCGGACCACCACAGCCGACTTCCCGGCCTCGCCGCCCACCAATCCCCAGACCGACGCTCGCCAACATGACACCCTTTGATTGTGTTTGCGGTTTGGGTTTGCGCGCATTGTCCGCGCTTGCGCGCACATTCCGCGCTTGCCGCGGCCGCGCTGAACGTACACACCCGCGCTCGTGAGCGGCGGGTGATCCACTCGACAACATACCATACTTTTACGCAAACGTCAATGTTTTACGCGCATCATACATTGCGTGGTGAGATTGAACCGCGGCCCGCTGGCGGGCCCGCCAATAACAAACCTCCCGACGCGCGTCGTGTGCCGCCATCACTGGCCGGCCGCGTCTCGGGAGGTTGCGTCACTCGCCCGTCGGCGAATGGTCGGTCGCCCGTTGGAGGTTAACCGTTGGGAGAGTTATCCGATGGTGTAGTGCTGCTTGTGGTAAAAGACCATGCCCGCGCCCAGCACCTTCACGGGCTGCAGCTCCTTCAACATGATCAACTCACCGCATTTCGCGCACGACCGCGCGGTCAGGAAGTCCTTCTCGTCGCGCTGGGCCAGCGAGGCCCGCGCCGTCTTGGAAAGTTCACCCTTCTTCGCCATATGGCCGCTCCGTTTCTCAAATTCCGCGAGGAATCCACCCCCATGCGCGGCGCTCCGCAAGTCCGCGTCATGCGCACGATCCGTCAGTAGTATAGCATACTCCCATCGCGTGGCGGAGTAGGCAACGGGCGCGACTTGGTGTATGCTGGGCCGTACGTAGCTCGGCGGCGTGCGCGAGCGGACGGTGAGGTGGACGATGAGGTGGCCCGCGCTATAGCCGCGTCCGGGCCATGGCACGCTGACGGAGAATCGTGCAGTGCCGCTCCTACGACGAGTTGTCCGGTCGATCGCACACACACGTGAACGGGTGGCCGCCACCCGTCCCCTCCGCTGGGTGATGGCGCTCCTGCTGACGCTTGTCGTGCTGTCAGGGCTCGCGGTCACGGGCGTATCCGCCTACCAGGGCTATCAGCTCTATCGGCGGGGCATCTCCATGGCCGAGGATGGCGTCCAGCGCCTGCGGGCCGGTGGTGCGGCGCTCAACGGCCTGGCGCGCGATCCGCTCGATGACGCGGCCATCACCACCGCGCGCGCGGATTTCATCCAGGCCGGCACCGACTTCGACCAGGTGCGCGGCCTTCTCGATCAGGTGCCCGGAGTCGCTGGCTCCGTGCCGACCTACGGCCCCAAAGTGGTGGCCGCGCAACACCTGCTCCCCATCGCCCACGACGCCGCGCGGCTCGGCGTCGTGGGCTGCGACGCCGTCTCGCTGCTCTCGAGCCGCATGCGCGACCCACTCGCCGCGTCCGGCCAGGGCATATCGCCGGCTGACCTGATCAGCCTCCAGGCCGACGTCACCCAGATGCGCGCGCTCCTCGATGGCATGAGCACACGCGCCAACCACTTAACCACCGCCGACTCCGCGGTCGATCCGCGGATTGGGCTGGCGCTCGCGGCATTCCGGACGAGCGCCCCGGCCCTGCGCGACGCCTTGGACACCGCCGAAACGCTCATCGAGGTGGCCCCCGACGTGCTCGGCATCGGCAAGCCAACGGACTACTTGCTGGAGCAGCTCGACTCCACCGAGCTCCGCCCTGGCGGTGGTTTCGTTGGCTCATATGGCATCCTTGCCCTGTCCGGCGCGCGCGTCACCGCCACCTGGCCCCAGCCCATGACGGACGTGGACCTGATCGACAAGCCGTTCGAGTTCGCCGGTGGTTCGATTGCCTATCCGCCGCAATACACGTGGTTCCCGCTCGCGGCCAGTTGGAGCCTCCGCGATTCTAACCTCGACGCTGACTTTCCCACCGCGGCGGTCTGGGCCGAGCGGCTCTACCACGAAGAAGGCGGGACCGCGCCGGTTAAAGGGGTGATCGCCATCACACCCTGGCTCATCCAAGGCGCGCTCGCGATCACCGGGGCGATCTACGTGCCGGAGTACCACGAGACCGTGACCGCTGGCAATCTCATCGACCGCATTCACTATCATCAGCTTTTGGCCGCCGAGGGTGCCGACTACGTGCCCTCACCCGACGGCCACTCCTCGCTCCGCAAGCGCTTCACCTCGTACCTCTTTGACCACTTCCTCGCCCGCGTTCGTCAGGTCGCGCCCACTCGTCTCGCCGACTTCGCCCGGCTGGTAATGGCCGCCGTGCGTTCCAAGGACCTCCAGATCTACGTCAACGCGGCCCCCGCCGAGACCCTGCTGCGGTACGCAGACATGGCCTCGGCCATCGAAGCGCCCGCGGGCGATAGTTTCCTGACCGTGGACGCCAACATCATCGCCGACAAGGCCAACAATTTCATCACCTACACGCTTCAGGACCACATCACGCTCGCCGCCAACGGGACCGCGCACCACGTCACGACCCTCACGTACGCGTGGCCGCGCAGCGCCGAGAGCGCCGTCTATGCCTACGGCACGTATTATCGCGACTACCTCCGCGTGTACGTGCCACCGGCCGCCCATCTCGACACGCAGGCGGGTTGGGTGGCCCAGCCCGCCACCACGGCCTTCGGGCGCCAGGTGTGGGCCGGCGTGTTCACGCTCGCGGACGGCTCCCGCACCACCATTGCCCTCACCTGGGACGAGCCCGGTGCCGCCACCCATGACGCCCATGGCTGGCACTATAGGTATCTGCTTCAGAAGCAGCCCGGATTGACCTGGCACGTCGACCTCCGCGCGCAGCTCCCTTCGTGCGCGGTGCCGCTCGGCGCGCCGAACGGCTGGACACCGGGGCGAGCGTACACATTCACCGCGGGCGGACCCCTCACCCAGGACCGTGCTCTCGAGCTGGGGTATCGGTGCTGAGTCGCCTCACACGGCCCCAATCTACCTCGTCCATGGTATCTGAAGGAGTCAGTCCACTCGGGGCGCATCCATTCGGCCACGGGGCTGGACCTTTACCGGCTGGCTTGGTAGAATACCCCTGCCATGCGGTTCACGCGCGTTACGGCGCACCTGATGTCACGTTGTGCACCCGGGGAGTATCCCCGCACCATAGGAGCCTCCTCGCTCACTCAGTGCGGCAACGGTCCGAGGCTGGCAGCGGGAGCCTGGCGGATCGCTTGCCGCGCTGACGTGTACCCTTCTCTGCTGGCATGCCAAGCGTGGAAGCGGACAGTGGGGGGAGTTAGCATACGGCGCGTGGTGGTGGTTGGAGTGGAGGTGGACGCGGTGGTCACCAGCGCACCGGCAGGATCCGTGGCCCGTGGCTACCTCACTGTCGTTGCCAAATGGATCTGGTTCCTCGCGCTCGCGGCGACCTTGGCCGCGGGAGCCGCCGCCGCGAGCGCATCCATTGACCCTCGGGTCTATCAAGCGACAGCCACGGTAAGGTTCAACGTAGCGGACTTCGGCCAGGAATTCCCAGAGGACGCCCACCTAGCGCTCGGTCAACTGGTCAGCTTCTACGCCGGTATCGTGCAACGGCCGGGCACCATCAGCGTCGCCGCCACCGCCAGTGGCACCACCAGCGCTGACCTCGCGGGTCGTATCACTGTCACAATCGACACGACGCGGGCCATGTTCTCCGTCGCGGTTGAGGACACCGATCCCGCGCGTGCCGCGTCGCAGGCGAACGCCCTGGTGGCGTCGACAATCAGCGCCGCCGCATTTTCCTGGAATCTTCGCTACCAGAGCGCGGAGGCGCAACTCTCATCAGCCATAAGCGGCGTCACTGGGCGGATCCGCGTGCTCAGGACAGATGTCGCCACCGCCAAACGGCAGGACCCGAAGGATCCACGAATCGCCGCGGGGTTGCGGCAAATCGCCGCCTGCCTTGTCCTGCGTAACGGGCTGCAAGAGGCGAGCGCCGCCCTGACGAGCGAGTACATTGACCTCGCGTTCCCCCTCAGTGTGAGCGCTGGCGCAGTACCTCCTCGAGTCCCGATTGCCCCCCTTCCGCTCCCGAGTGCCTTGCTGGGCGGACTGCTCGGTCTGCTCATCGCCGCGGCGATCATGCACCTCGTCGAATTCGTGGCCGCGCCGACCCGCACGCCAGAGGCACTCTTACAGCTTGCTGATCTGGCCCACGTTGCCGTCCTGCGCGGCCCCAACGCCAGCGACCCACTGCTTGTTGAACCAGCCAACGCCGAGGCCGAGCGCGAATATCGCTCGCTCGCGAGCTGGCTGCGTGCGCTCAGCCGGCACAGCCCCCTGCGTTCACTGCTCATCGCCAGCGCACTGCCCGGTGAGGGCTCCACGGCCGTGGCCATCAACACCGCCGTCACCCTCGCCCGTGGCGAGACCCGCGTTCTGCTGGTCGATGCTAATCTCCGCCATCCAACAATCCATCGGCACCTGGGATTGCGCGCCAATCGGGGGTTGATTTCCGGCGTGCTCGACTTGACCCCCGACATCTCCCAGTCATTTCCACTCATCGTTTCGCCGCGCGTGCCCAACCTCTTCGTCCTGGTCGCCGGGCCACCCTCTTCACGCCTTCCCGCCGAGATCCTCGCGAACCAGCGTATACGGAAGCTGTTGGAGACCGTGGTGGGCACCGATGCGGCACCTGGTCTCGCCGACTTGGTCGTCTTGGACGCCAGCCCGCTTGTGGCGTTTCCCGATGCCGCATCGCTAATGGGGCAGGTCGACGGGGTCCTTCTGGTGGTGGATGCGTCACAGATTGAGCCGGATGCGTTGACTCGCGCCCGTCAAGCTGTGGAGTGGTCCGGCGGCCGTCTGCTCGGCGTGGTGCTCACCCGTTCCACCGCGGAGCGCAATCCCGCTCCATCTGGCTCTTTTGACAGGGCGGCCGCCTCCGATCCAACCAGCTGGCAAGTTGCCGAAGTCACCGCGTGGAACCCCGACACGAGTAGGTCAGTCACCAGAGGATCTCCAAACGGACCAGCTGCGCCAACCGAGCTTCCACCGGCCGGCGCCGCCCATAGTGCGCTGCCGCTGGGCGCGCGGCGCGGAGCCGGCGGTGATCCGTTCCACTCCTAGCGCATCGCCTACCGCGGACGGCGCATGTCCCCTTTTGCGCCCCGCACCGTGTATCAGGAGGGTCCCGCACATGAACGCCGCCAGTGCCAAGTCCCAGGCGCTTCGACGTCCCGTCGGCCGACCGTACGTGTCACCCCCGATTGTCCTCGGCGTGGCACTCGCTCTGGCCGCTGGGCTGATCGCGCCACTCGCTCTGGCAAAATCCTTACCCATCGTCGCCGGCCTCACCCTCATCAGCCTGCTCGCCCTCCGCCTGGATGAGCTACTGACCGTCTTGATCGTCGCTTTCATCGTGCTCATTGAGTTCTACGGACTTCTGGGGTACTTCAATGTGCCCATGTCCGCGCTCATAGTCCTTATCTTCATTGGTGTTATCCTTTGGGGCCGGCCGCGCTGGCTTCGACTCGTGCGTCCCTACGCCATCGCGTGGATACCCATCATTCTCCTCGGCGGACTGCGCGTTCTCGGCAGTCCGGCGCTCCGCGAGGCCCTTTACTATTACCTAGATGTGATCGTCGCTCCACTGCTCATGTTACTGCTCGGGATGCTCGTCGCCCGCGACACTGGCCATTTCCGCCGCCTGCTGACCCTGCTAGCGGTTTTCGGTGGTCTGCTCGCCGTTCACTCGATCATCCAATCAAGCACCGGCATTTTCCTCCTCGAAACCCAACGCCAATCTGACTACCTCAGCAGCACAACAGGTTTCGCGCTCAGTGGCAGCGGCGTCAGTCGGGCCGGATCATTTCTATTGAATCCCGATTGGAACGGTGCCTTCCTCGCGCTCATGATCTTCCCGCCTCTGGGGCTCTTCTTTTCCGCGACCTCTTGGGGCGCTCGCGTCTTCTCCGTCATTACGCTGGCACTCATCGCCGCCGCAATGCTCCTCACCTACACCGCCTCCGCCTGGCTCGCGTCCGCCTTCGGTCTCCTCGTCTTCCTATGGCTGGGCATGCGTGGCCGGACGCGGTGGTACACCTTGGGCGCAATCGGCGTGGTCGGAGCGACCGCCATCACGACCCTGCACCACCAGTTCCTCTTGCTCTACCAGCATGCCACTGGTAATAACGAGGTTTCCCTCCGCGTGGGAGCGTGGGAGACCGCGCTGCGTGTCATTCAACACTACCCGCTTTGGGGCATCGGCTATGGCCAGGTCAACTATCTGACCAGAGCTGAGCCGTACCGGGTTGCCCTGCAGGTTGTTCCTCTCGCGCACCCTCACAATGCCTACCTCGAGCTCGCCGCGCTGGGAGGAATCCCCTTGCTTCTGCTCTTCTTGCTCGTCCTGGGCATTGCCGCCCGCGCCGCTGCGCGGACGCTTCGACAGGTACCACCCCACGACCGGCCGCTCGTCGCATGCGTCCTCGCCTCCCTTGCCGCGTTTGCCCTCGTCAACATGGCCATCAACGGCTGGACGCTTCAGCCGCTGGCCGCGATTGCCTGGCTGCTTCTGGGCGCGGCGGCTTCCCCCTTGCTCACCCGGTCCCTGTCTGGTTTTTCCGGGCCTGCCGCGCTGGCGCATTCGGCCCGCCAGTCATCCGGTGTCCTGGCACCCTCCAACGAGACTGTTACCGCGGGAGTCCACTCATGACTAATCCCGCACCCCCTGAACCCCCAATCCAGGGGCTCCGCCCTAATCCTGGCCGCGCGGAAGATCATGCCCGGGGCAACGAACCCCAATTTTTCCGTGCTCTCGCGTCCAGCGGCCTCAGCGCTGGCGCGCTGCCCGCCTACCTTGCCGACCTCACTCCATGGCTCAGCCGGCCAAGAGATCTCACGGATCGCTCGTCCACGCTCGACCCTCCACCCGCCGCTGACCCATATTCCCCCGCATATCTTCTCTCGGTCGCCCATGAAGCGTTGGCGCACTGGAACGCCTTTCTGACCACCCAGGGCAATCCAGACCGCGAGGCGTTTCTCGCGCGCGCGCGCTGGCTGATGGAACATCACGTGAACCTCCGGGGCGGTGCGGTCGGGTGGCTCGTGTCCGCGCCCGCCGACACACCCGTCACCACCGCACCGCTCCTCTCCGCGTCTGTCCAGGGCACCGCACTCTCCGTGCTCGTACGTGCCTTTCGGCTGACCGAGGAAAGCGCCATTCTGGACTGCGCGCGGCGCGCCATCGACACACTTGCGGCAGATATCCTCGACGGCGGCGTTTGCGCGCTCGTTGGCCACGAGGGCGTCTTTTTCGAGGACGTGGCCTCGTATCCTGCCGCCCACGCCATCGCCGGCCACATTCTCGGCTTGCTCGGCCTCGCCGACTATCACGCGCTTGTGAACGACCCAGCGGTTGCCACGCAAATCCAGCGGGCACATGCCACCCTTCACGATCTCTCCACGTTGTTTGACGCCGGCTATTGGACATATGACGACACAACCCACCAGGCACTGGCATCGCCCTCAGCACATGCGTTGCACATCAGCCTGATTCAAGCGCTCGCCCGCCATACCGCATGCGGCACCTGTGCCGCCCTTGGGGCCCGCTGGGAGCGCTATGCCCGCTCGCTCTGGTGTCGCGCGCGCGCCCTGGTCGGACGCGCCACCGCGCATGCGACGACATCAGTACGGCTTCGACGTCGCCGCTTTGGAGCCCCCGCCGCCCGTGACGGCGAGTCCAACCTGATCCCAGTGTGCGTGCCGCTCTGGGCATTTCCGGTGCCCGGCGGCACGCGCGGTGTGCTTGGCGCGGT
>JANWHL010000140.1 GCA_025450405.1 Ktedonobacterales bacterium | reverse complement strand
TAGTCCGGATAGCGGTGATGCGCGAAGAGACGCTCCCGGTCAGGCTGGCGGTCAGGTTCCACGGGCTGGAAGGTCGGGTTCGGGACGGAGTGGCGCCCGGTGCCGATGTCGCCGCTCCCTCCTTTGCGCGAGCGCTCGACGGAACGCTCAGCACCAGCGCTCACGGCGACTTTCGTGGTGGTAACTGGCTGTCCGCGCGCCCGGGTGGCGGCTCGATGTCGCTACGCACCAGGGTATCTCGCGCTGGCACCTCGCGGGACGCCAGCGCGGGCCGATCGGCGTGCCACTGGTCGCGGCCATTGGCGAGTGAGGGGCCGACGCGCAGGGTCCAAAGGGCGCCGGCCGTATCGGTGCGGTCGATCTTGAGCGCGTGCCACCAGGCGCCGAAGTACGCCGGTGCCAGCGCGCGCCCCAGCGTCAGCCAGACCACCACTCCCGCGATCACCAGTAGACCCAGCAGCGCGACAAGCGGCTTGGTGGGTACCTGGGCACCGACGAATGGACCCAGGGCGGCGGTCGGGCCTTGCGGGGTGATGATACCCACCCCATGATGATACGTCAGTTCGCCGCCATAGTAGCCCGTCAGTGATACCGCCATGAGCAATGGCACGGTGCACGCGAGATAGACGAGCGCCCACAGATCGCGGATCCCGTTGGTGGCGAGAAAACGCACCGTCATCAAGCCGACTGCCAGGGCGACGGTGAGCAGGGCGAAGCTCTGATGGCTCGCCAGCAGTGCGGCCACATCCGCGCCGCCGGCGACGTGGTCTGGACCCGTGAGCGCGGCTATGCCCGCTCCTGCGGTCCCCAGCACCAGCGCATAGAAGCCCGCGCGCGTCAGATTGGGATGCTGGAGCCAGTATCCGAGCCAGTCCAGCGCCACGCTTCCGTAGAGGAGCGCGATGGGGAAGTGGACGACCATTGGGTGTATGAGCGGGCGGAGGCTCTGAATCAGGCTGGACACCATCGCGGACACGTGCTCCCATCCACCGAGCGGCGGTCAAGCGCCGCGCCGTCTTGCGCATTCCCCCGACGATTACTCTTCATCACCCGGACCGCGACGAGGCATACGCCGCGTATTTTGGGACCAGCGCGGCGGATGCCGGCGCGCTGATACGGCGGCGGAAGCATGATCAGTCGGACGTGGTGATGTCCCCATTGGTGGCCACGGTTACCGCGACGGGCAGGAGGGGCACAGACGCCGGCCCCTGGAGCACCGCCGCCTGCTTCGCGGGGTCGAACGCCGCACCGTGGCACGGGCAGTACAGAACTTTGGCGCCAGGATCGTATTGGACGGGGCACCCGGCATGGGTGCAGGTGGCGTCGAAGCCGACGAAGCGCCCGTCCGCCAGATGGACCAGCACGCCGGGATCGCCGTTGGCGAGGGTGAAGGTGGCCGCACTGTTCGCCGGCACGTCGCTCGCCCTGGCGATGACCGACGGCGAGCCCGCGACGGTGGTGCCCGTCGCGGCCTCGGTCCCGGCGCCGCTGGCGCCACCTGAAGCGGGCGCCGGGGGAGAAGCCGCTGGATGGGTGGCGCTCCAGAGCCAGGTGAGCCCGAGCGCGCCGAGCGCACCCGCGCCCACACCGAGCAGGAACCCGCGCCGGCTCCGCTGACGCGCGGTGGCGTTGCGTCCACCGCGGCGTGGGCCGCCGCGGACCGCGCTCCCGCGAACGGTAACGCCTGCCCCGGCTCGTCCCGCCGCGGCTGGTCGCTCGGGAGCGATTTGCTCGACCTGGACGCGCGGCGGGGCTGCCAGGACAAACGTCAGCAGGAGGGAGCGCCGTGGCGACGCGGCCAGGCCGGCGACGCGCAGCCGGGCGGCGATCGCGTCTTCGGCGGCGGGAAGCCCGGCATGCGGGGCGAGCAGGAGGGCGATCCAGGCGAACACGAACACGATGTCCGACCCGTAGAAGTATGGAAACACGTGCCAGGTCGCCGAGAGGAAGAAGGTGACGCTGAGCAGGAGGCCGAAGAACGCGGCGGGGCGGGCAAACAGGCCGGCGAGTACCCCGAGACCGATGGCGATCTCGCCCCAGGCGATCAGCCCGCCAAAGATCGCGGCGTGCGGCAGGGCAATGTGGAGCAACGGCCCGCTGATAGGCGAACCGTGGGCGAACGCGGTAATCTGGGTGCCGATGTAGTCACGAGCGCCGGGGCGGAAGAAGCCAGGATCGGTCAGTTTTTGCAGGCCCGCGTAGGTGAAGGTCACGCCCAGGAAGAGGCGCAGGGGCGCCAACGCCCAGCCCGACCCGAGTGCGAATCCCGCCACCGTGATGCCGTCTGAAGCGTGGTCGTCAACGTTCGTCCGCAATCGCGGTTGTGGGTCCCGCTGCCCTGGGACGGCGGCACCCGCTGTCTCGGTCGCCGGCCTTCCCACGGAACGCTGGCCTCCGCGCGCGGTCTCTGCCGATCTCACCACCTGGTGGCGCTTCACCGGTCTCTGTGTTACCCCATCCGCCACGATGCCCGCCCTCCAACTCTCTCCACGCCGCCATCGACTCGGACTGGGCACGCTGGCCCGCCGCAGCATAGCACCGTGGCGTGAGACAATTCTGGGAATCTGGTGAGAAAGTTCCCATGCGGCTGGGTGCTACAATGACGGATGGATGGTGAGGTGGCGGTGGACGGCGACCACGAGGCGACCACGAGGTGTGTGCGAGGTGAGCGCGAGGCGTGCCTACCGTGGCGCGATGGCCCACGATGTGACGGTGGATCGGGGAGTGGCGGCGATGCGGATCCTGGTGGTTGAGGATGAACGCAAGCTCGCGCGCTTGATCGGTCGCGGGCTCGAGGAGGGCGGTCACGTCGTCGACCTGGCCTATGACGGCGATGAGGGCATTGCGCGCGCGGGCGAGCGGATCCATGACATCATCGTGATGGATATCATGCTGCCCAAGCAGAGCGGTCTCGATATCTGCCGCTGGCTTCGCGGCCAGCGGATCACGACGCCCGTGCTGATGCTCACCGCGCGCGATCAGATCGAGGACAAGGTGGAAGGGCTCGATGCGGGCGCTGACGATTACCTGACCAAACCATTCGCCATCGAGGAGCTGCTGGCGCGCGTGCGCGCGCTCGGCCGGCGCATGGCCCCAGCTGGCGCGGCCGGCACGCATCCAACGACACTCCGGGTCGGCGACCTCGATCTCGATCTGCTCCGCCATGAAGCGCGGCGCGGCGGGCGACCGATCGAGCTGACCGCGCGTGAGTTTACCCTGCTCGAGCTGCTGATGCGACATCCTGGTCAGCCGCTCTCGCGCACGCAGATCGTCCTGCGGGCGTGGCCGGGCGATTCGGAGGCGATCAGCAACGTCGTGGACACCTACATCCATTACCTTCGGGACAAGATCGAGAGCGACGGCTTGCCTCCGCTCCTGCGCACCGTTCGCGGCGTGGGCTACATGATCCGCGCCTCGTAACCCGCCGCGGTCGCGCCGGGCCGACTCGCAGTCACACGTATCCCCATGCGCCATGCTGTGCGTAGATGCCCAAACCAGATGGCCACACCAGATGCCCACATCGAGGAGTTCACGCGCGTGTCCGCCCACTCGTTCGTCCTGGCCCGAGCACGCCGGTTCCGCGCGCGCCCATGGGAAGTGCCTGGTCATCTCCCGCCGGCCTTCCGCCGGGTGCGCCGAGGCCTGGTCGCCTGGAATATCGGCGTCCTGGTCCTTGTCCTAGTGCTGGTCGGCGTCGGCGTATACGCGAGCCAGTCACGTGCCCTGGATTCCCAGGTAGACGCGCAACTCCAGCAACAGGCGCAACGCGAGCTGGCACTCGGGCATCCGTTGGAGGATCTGACCGAAGCCCAACACTCCGCGACGACCACGGAGCCCGATGAGGCTTACGCGGCCAGCGACAGCCCCAACCTCTTCTCCTTGCTGCTCGATGCGACCGGCCGGCCGGTCGCGCGGCCGCTGGATGTAGTCGCGCCCGGACTGCCTGACGCGGACGCGGCGCGGCCCGTCCTCCGCGGCGCGGTTCCCAGCACGCTGGTCACGGTGGACATCGGCCGGCATCTCGACGACCAGGCATTCCGTCTGTATACGGTGCCGGTCCGCGCGAATGGGCGAATCGTCGGCGCGCTCCAGGTGGGCACATCGCTGGTCCCGCGCTTTGCCGAGCTGCGCCAATTCCTGGAGGTGCTCCTGCTGGTTGGTGGGGCCGGTATCCTGCTGGCGGCGGCTGGGGGCGTGTTCCTGGCGGAGCGTGCGCTGGCCCCCGTGTTGATCGCCTTCGAGCGCCAGCGCGATTTTGTGGCGGATGCGTCGCATGAGCTGCGCACACCGCTGAGCCTGATGCGCGCCGAGGCCGATTTGCTACTGCGCGCCATAGTTGGCCGCGCGCCATTGGCCAGGGCCGGTGCGGGTGACGGGGCTGAGCGCGCGGTTGGTCGGGTGGACACGCCCGCGCACTCGGTGGTGACGAAGCGCGGGGACCTGGACGATATGGCCGAGCTGGCATCGGATATCCTGACTGAGGTGGACTACATGACCCGCCTCACGTCCCAATTGCTGCAGCTGGCCCGGATCGATCGTGGCGCGGAGACGCCCAGCCGCGAACCCGTGAACCTCGCCGCTCTGGTCGAGGAGACCTGTCGTCTGGCACGACCACTGGCCACGGAGCGCGGACTGGAGTTAATGTTCAGCCGAAACCCAGTGCCGGAGCTGGCGGCGGACGCGCTTGACGAGAGGGACACGCGGCCGCGTTCTGGTGATGGACATGAACCCGGCGCCAGGCCAGACGACGCCACGCCACGTGGCGGCGGCCGGATGCCTGACGTGCTCGCCGACGCGGCGCATTTGAGACAGATCCTCCTGATCCTGCTGGACAACGCGATCCGCTACACCCCGGCACCCGGAAGCGTTCAGGTGTCGTGCGCGCCGGAGCCTGGTGAGGGACGGTACGCGGAGAGCGTCGTGGTGGCAGTGCGTGACACTGGGCCAGGGATTGAGCCCGAGCACGTGCCGCGTCTTTTCGACCGCTTTTACCGTGTGGACAAGGCCCGGTCGCGTGAGCTCGGCGGTAGCGGCCTGGGCCTTGCGCTCGCGCGCGAGCTTGCCGATGCGCAGGGTGGGACGCTCACGGTCGCGAGCGTTCCTGGTCGTGGGAGCATATTCCGGCTGAAGTTCGCGGCCGCGACGAGGGGCGCTGAGGATCCGGGCTGGGGATCCGGGCTGACGACAAGTGGTCAGGAAGGCAGATGAAGGGCCAGATGAGCGAGGCATTCAAGCGCCGGTTGCGCGAGGCGTTCGACGACGTGGAGCTGGGGCAAGAATTCAGTTTCCGGCGCACCTTCACCGAAGCGGATGTGACGGTCTTCTGTGGCGTCACCGGGGACTTCAACCCGTACCACTCGGACGATGTCTTCGCGCATGAGAGCGCGTTTGGGCGGCGCATCATCCCGGGTCTGCTGACGGGCGCCATGATGACGCATATCGGCGGCCTGATTGGTTTTCTGGCGACGGAGATGCACTTTCAGTTCATCGCGCCGGTGTACATCGGCGACACGATCACCTGTACCGTCAAATTTGTCGAGAAGGACGCGGCGACGCGACGCCTGGTGGGCGCGACGAGGTGTGTCAACCAGGACGGCGTCGAAGTGCTGTCGGCGCGGTTCAGCGGATTCCCGTCGCAGGTCAGGCTGGCGCGGTGACGTCCAGCCGGCGATGCCGGCGGCTCAGTGCACGATCGGCTGAGCGGTGAATGCGGCCGAAATGTGGTAGCCGGCGGCCTCGCGCACCCATGCCAGCGAACGGCACTCCGCCGTGGCGGGCGCGTGCCCGGCCTCGCGGGCCAGGCTCAGGAGCGCCTCATGCTGGGCATCGCGCCAGAGGCGCAGGGAATGTGCGGCTCCGCGCGCCCGTGCGGCACCCACCAAGTGGGCCGCGCGATCACTCACGGCGGCCATCGAGACACGGAGGTCCACGACCGAGACGCGCGGAGTGGTGGCCGTCGCGCGGGGGCGACGAACCACCGCGGGCCAACGCGAGGCGCTGGTGGACGGCTTGTTGATTGGGGCTGAATTGACGGGTTCGAGTGTCATGTACCTCTCCTGACCCGGCGGCCAATATGCATCCCTGCCGCCGCGCTATGAACGGTTGCTCCGGTGTCCGCTGTCGCGGATGTGCTCCTCCTCGCATAGCGCATGCCACCCAGCGGATGGGCGGCCGCGCCTACGCCTGGTCGGCGATATCCTGATCCCCGACACCTTGGTCCGTGTCGAGCGCGAGGACCGTGGCGCCGACGCCCGCCCCAAGCTGGGCCGCGGCTGAACCATCACGGAGGGCGATGGCGAGATGGCCAGAGCTATCCAGCAGGGCGAAGAGTACCCCCGGGGGGCCGGCGCCGAAGGTCGCGGCGGTGGCGGTGATCTCTGTGGCCGCCAGCCGGATGCGCGGCTGGGGCATGCGGAGCAACCCGGAGGCCACATCTGGCCCAAAGTCGGTGATGAGGTTGCCAAAGTGGTCCACATGCATGACGTGGCCGAGAAGGCCGGCGGGGACGCGTTGCGGGCGCGGCATGGTGAGGGGGACCAGCGAGTCTGGATCGATGGCGTCGCCCAGCGCCGCGAGGGGTACGCCGGCGCCGAGGTGCGCGGCGGCCGGGGCGAAGATGTCGCGGCCGTGGAAGGTGGCGCTGGGCGCGGGGAGCTGGTAACGCGGGTTGTCCAGCGTGACGGCGGCCGTGGCGGGGCTAGCCGCGAGGATGTAGCCAAAGAGCCCGTTGTCGGGCCCGACGAACACGCGGCCGCCGGCGGCGCAGGCGATGGCGCGGCGCGTGGTGCCCACGCCGGGGTCCACGACCGCCAGGCAGACCGCGCCGGCCGGGAGGTAGCGCCAACTTGTGTGGAGGATCCAGGCGCCGGCGCGGACATCCTGGGGCGGGACATTATGAGTGAGGTCCACGAGCGGAACGCCCGGCGCGATGCCGAGGATGACCGACTTCATGACGCCGACGTAGCCATCCGCGGTGCCGAAGTCGGTGAGCAGGGCGATGAGCGGAGGTTTCACGGGGCCAGCGGCGGGAGTCTGCACGGGCGGCTACTCGATCAAGCGGCAATCGAACCGGACGATGCCATCGCGGCGGTCGGTCACGACGCGGACCACCTCGAGGCGGACGACGCCGCCGACGTCCACGGGCAGGTCCTCGACGCCGATCACGCGGGCCTCGGATTGCACCTCGGGATTGTCGAGGCGCGCGATGACGCAGCGGACATAGGGCTGCTCGACGCCACCGAAGGACGCGCGCAGGCCGGTTTCCTTGCTGATGACGGTGCCTTCGAGGATCATGGTGCGTTCCCCCTTAGCGACGGCCGAGACGCGGCGCTCGGCCGGCTTTACCCCACGCTACGGGGGACTATATCCAGGGCGACGGTCGGGCGTCAACTTGCGGGCGTCAACTTGCGGGCGTCAACGTGCGGGCGTGAACTCGCGGGTGTCACCCGCCAGGGGTACCCGCTTGGCGAGCTAGGCTGGCTCGGTGTTGGTGGCGACGCCGAAAATTGCCTGCCGTCCGACCCAGCCATTGATGCCACCGCGGTTGTTGCCGATGAGGACGCGGTCGTCCTGGATGGCCCTGATCAGATGGAGGTATTCGGTTCCGCGCATGCGGACCAGGACGATGTCGCCGGCGCGCAGCGCGGCGGGGTCGCACGGCGCGACGGTGACCCGGTCGCCGGAGTTGACGCGGCCCGCGCATGGATTGGCCGCGCGGGCGCAG
>JANWHL010000139.1 GCA_025450405.1 Ktedonobacterales bacterium | reverse complement strand
GCACGGGGTGGGCGATCTATGGCCAGAGCAACGGCGACAGCACGGGCACAGCGGCCTACATTGAAGGCACCGGTGGCTCAGCCAGCATCACTACCAACAGTGTGGGTGGCGGCACTGGAGTGGTCGCCGCAGCGACACTGGGCGCGGGGTGGTGACATCAACCAATGGCAGCGGCAGCTACGGGATCAATTCGACGAATTGGTCTGGGGCGGTTGGCA
The DNA here is from genome assembly GCA_025450405.1 of Ktedonobacterales bacterium. Lineage (GTDB taxonomy): Bacteria > Chloroflexota > Ktedonobacteria > Ktedonobacterales > JADMIN01 > JANWHL01. The sequence continues at coordinate 10,126 of JANWHL010000139.1, read as the reverse complement.
GCATTCGAGTGTTCGGGCAAAGTCTCGCCGCGACGGGCGGGCCGTCGGCGGGAATCGGCGTGAAGGGCCTGACCGATACCGGTTTCGGTGTGTATGGTCGCGCGAACTCGGGATACGGCGTTGTGGCATAGAGCGCGTCTCGGACCGGGTTGAGCGCGAACAGCGTGACTGGCAGCGCCATTGTCGCGAGCAGCAATGGTGTAGCCTACGGCTTGTACATGACCGCGGCGTCCGGCTGGCCACTGGGGTGCGCGGGGCGCATCCGCGTGCTGGGCGCCTCGGTGGGCACGGCCACCTTGCCGTCGGGGACGACGAGTCTGACCGTGAACTCGACGGCGTGCAGTGGGAGCAGTCTGGTGATATTGACGCCGTCGAGCGACCCGCTGGTGCGCATTTGGGCCACGGTCGCGCCGGGGGCGTTTACCATCCACGCGAGCGGTCCACCCGCGAGCACTGTCACGTTTACGTACTTTCTGATCAACTGAGCGGGCTGATCGCCCCGGTCAACCACGTAACAGCACAGCCGCCCCGACGCCAAAACATCGGGGCGGCTGTGCTTGCGCCGGGGAATGCGGAGTTCAACCGAACGCGCCTACGACTGACTCGGTCCCCGATCAGGCGGGATGGATGGTGTGTACGGCGAGCCGCCGCCGTGGGCGCCGGGCGTGGGGACGGGGGCGGCGTCGGGCGGGGCGGCGGCGCGACGGGCGCGCAGCGCGGGAAGCCATTCGACCAGGACGAGGCTGACCAGGCCGATCAGTAACGCGGTGCCATAGATGGGCAGGAAGGCGCCACGGATCACGCCAATCACCCCCTCGTAGGGACCGAGCGTCGTCTTCGCGAACAATCCCGCCACCGACAATCCCAACAGAATGGCGACAATAGGCCAGGTGCTGTGAATGATGGCGTGCGATATGCCCGCCAGCTTTTTCTCGGTGGGATTGAGGATGACCGCCAGCACGAGCAACACGCCCGAGACGAGCCAGAACCACGGCAGAAAGCGGAGCAGGCGCGCGTGCCCGGCCTGGGTAAAGGTGGACGGTGTTAGTCCGACGACCACGAAGAAGGGCTGCAGGAATGGCGGGAGCTGGGACACGGTCGGGCCGCCCTGGAAGATCGGGATGTTGTCGGGATTGAAGAGCGCGAAACTTGGCAGCACGCTCTGGAGCTGGGGCGGGATATCGAAGACCGCGGTGGCGCCGCCGCCGTAATAGCCGTCAGCGACGCGGGAGTAGATGAGGTGAACGACGGTGGGGTAGGTGTGGCCGATGATCTCGCGGCCAACTACCTGGACCTTAAGCAGCGGCAGGTCGAGCACATGGGTCGGATGTGCCTTCGCGCTCGCTTCTAGGGTGGCATAGGTACTCGGGGTGATGCCGAAGCCCTGTTTGATGAGGAATGGATTGAGGATGTCGGCGCCAGCGTCGGCGATCAACGTGGTGGCGCTGACCGGGGCGGAGAGCAAGGTGAGCGACGTGACCCACAGGGTCGATAGGATGAGGACGCCAAAGAGTCCGTACACGGTGCCACGGATGCCGGAAAGAGACATGGGATGACCTCCTCCCCGCGCGACGTTCGCGTGGGGTGCGCACTCACGGTGCGTCGCGCGGGCAATCTATGCGGGTAGGCTCTCCAACCAGACCATGAAGTGGCAAGGTAGTGCCGTGGAAGCGTGCGGACGTGACTGAAACTGGCCCGAGGTCACGTTCGCAACTCAAGTGGATATCCGAGCGCGCCGAGTCGCAAGTCGCGCCGCGACATGGATTGAAGCAGCCGCTCCTTGACGTACAGTGTACCTGAAGAATGCGGAAAGCGCCACGAGGAATACGCGGAGTTATCCGCGAAAATACCCGCGAAAGTGGGGCGAAGCTGTGGTAGAGTAGCGATGACCTATCAATGCGCGAGGAGAGCGGCGCACCATAGCTTTCACTCCCCCGATCGGAATACTCCGCGCCCCTGCGTTCGTTGCGCCGGGCGCGTGGCTTGACGCGGGAAGAGCTGGCCACACGCGCGCGGATGAGCGTCACGGCGGTGAGCTATCTCGAGCGCGGCCTGACACGGCCTCCGCAGAAGGAGACCGTTCTGTTGCTCGCCTTAGCGCTCGGCCTCACTGGGGATGAGCGGGACGCGTTCGCCGGAGCGGCGCGGCGACGGCCAATGGAGGCTGCCGGGGCCGTCGAAGTTGGGGCTTCCGCCATCGACAGCGGTGATGCTCTCCCACAGGCGTCGACGCGCCTGCATCTGAAGCCCCTGACATCACCCCTGGGTAGGGAGCACGACGAGGCGGCGGTGGTACATGTGATCAGTCAGACATTGGGAGCGCGGCTTGCCGGAGGTGGGAATTTGACCGAGGCGGTGGCGGGCGCGCTGAAGAACCGAGACGTCGTGCTATTGCTCGACAATTTCGAGCAGGTTCTGACGGCGGCCCGCGAGCCGGTGGATGTGTTGGCACGGGCTCCGCGCACGAAAATGCTCGTGACCAGCCGATTGCCCTTGAATTTGCGCGGGGAGCGAGTGTTTCCCGTGCGACCGCTGGGCCTGCCGGCGCGGGATGCCACACCAGGTCCAGTGGAGCCAGCCGAGCGCGACATGCGCGTCCGCGACCTGGACTGGCTGCGCGCGACGGTGGGTGCGGACGCGCTGGCGCTGGCGGAGGCCCAGGGCCGAGCGTGGTCGCTTGGCCAGGCCAAAGCGCACGCGCGTGAGGTGCTCGATTAGCGCCCCGGCGCTCCATGTCGAATTGGGTCTCCCTGGCGCGGCCGTGACGCTGCCCGACGGGTTGCACGCTGCACGTGGAGCAACCTTACTATTGCCGCGGGAAGCGCGCCATCACGTCCCGGAAGTTCCGGCGGAGGACATCCGCAGCCAGCACATATTCGTGGGTGCTGGTCGCGTCACGCGAACTGGCCTGGCGCTTACGCCAGCGATGGCGGCACGCGGCGAATGGGCCAGCACAGCACGTCTAATCGGTGCACGTAGTGCAGGAGCGGGGCGGTGCTGGGGAGCGAGATGCCCAGAGCCGCACACATCGTATTGCGCGAAATGTCCGCCGTGGCGGGCCGCAGCGGCCACGGTGCGTGGTGGATCTCGCCGCGGTACGGTTGGCCAGACGGACTGGCGCTGTATAGACAGTAGCGCGCTGTCAGCCAGTGCTCGAGCGTGTCAGGGGCGGCGTGGAAGACTGGTCCAGCAGGGCGATAGCGGCCGACGAATTCGGCGGGTGCGGCGCCGCCATGCGTGCGCCGCACCGCGTAGTCGACGGTCTCGCCATCGCGGTTGATCGTAAAGCGCGCGCGGAAGTACGGCAGGAAAAATGTTGTGCGGGCGACCGCGACCGCCAGTGGGCTATCGGCGTCGAGGCTGAAGAACCAGACCCCAGGTTTGCCCTGTGCGACGACATAGGTGCGCACGTTGATCTCGCCAAGGCGGGTGGCCGTCGGAATGTGGGGAAGACCGCGCACACGGACGCCCGTCATGCGGAACGGCACGACGCCGATCCAGGCGTTTTCGGCGTACGTGTCGAGCGTGAGGCCGGCGGGCAGGTGGGGCGCGAGGACGGCTGGGGGGAGGGGCCAGTGCGCGAACAACAAGTCGTTCCACGTCTGGCGCATCACCCAGGGCACGCGCGGCACCGGCCAGGGACGGTATTCGACGGAGCTAAGTATCTCGTTGGGTTTCAGGACAGCCACACTCCCACATGGATGAGGCCCAGGCCAGCGAACCAGGCCAGCAAGAGCCAATCACCGAGACGACGGCCGAGGTACAGTTGGCTGGCCGCCCTGACGAACCACCAGCCAGCGATCCAGAGGGCCACCAGGCGCCCTGGGTCGCCGCGAAGCCAGCCAGAGGCCAGGAGGTCAAGCAGGCCGATCGAGATCAGCCCATAGCTGGCGGCATGGTTCATGATCCAGACGATCCCATAGCGGTCGGCCAGGGAGACCACATAGCGCGTAGGGCGCAGATGGAACGGGCGTGGCGGCTTGCGCGGTGGATCGCGATCGAGGATGACCGCGCGGTAATCGAGCAGGGCGGGAAGAATGACATGAACGAGACCGAGACAGAGCGTAAACGCTCCGGCCAACAGCAATAGCGCGGTCAGTACCATCGCGAATCGCCTCGCAGTGAAACGACCTCCATGCGGTCAATACGATGCCAGTGGTGTCGAAACCCGTCCCGACGGATTGTAGTCGCCTGGTGTCGCGCGGGGAAGAGGTACGGTTGGGCGCGCGGCCCGCGGCACGCTCACGGGGTGAGCGCGTCCGTGCCGACATAGGCATGCAGGGCGGGTGGAAGGGCGACGCTGCCGTCCGCGCGCTGGCCGTTCTCCAGGAGCGCGGCAAGTGTTCGCCCGATGGCCAGCCCCGTGCCGTTCAGGGTGTGCGGATAGCGTGGACGCGCTCCCGCCGGGCGGTAGCGCAGGAGCGAGCGCCGCGCCTGGAACGTCCCGCAATCGCTGATCGAGGAGACTTCGACGTAGGCAGGTTGGCTCGGCATCCAGACTTCGATATCCCATGTGCGCGCGGAGCTGAACGGGAGCTCGCCCGCGCAGAGGGCGACGATGCGATAGGGCAGCCCGAGCGCGAGCACGACGGCCTCGGCGTCCGCTACCAGCGTCTGAAAGGCGGTGGCCGCTGTTTCGGGGGTGACGACGCGAACCAGCTCCACTTTCTCAAACTGGTGTTGGCGCAACAGACCGTGGGTGGTGCGGCCCGCGGAACCGGCTTCGCGGCGGAAAGCCGGGGCCCACGACGCATACGCGAGCGGGAGACGCTCCTCCGGCAGCGTCTCGCCAGCGTGCAGCCCAATCAGCTGAGTCTCGGCGGTCGGGCTGAGGGTGAGATCCTCGCCGGCAATGCGGTACATTTCGCCGGAAAAGTGTGGCAAATGGCCGCTGCCGACCAATGTCGCCGCGCGCACGAGGTAGGGGGGGGCCACCTCGATATAGCCCCTCGCCGTATGGTGATCGAGCATCAGGGTCGCCAACGCGCGCGCCAGCCGCGCGCCCATGCCTAGCAGTAATGGGAATCGCGGCCCGGCCAGCTTGGTCGCGCCCGCGGCGTCGAAGATGCCGAGCGCGCGCGCGAGCTCCCAATGCGGGGCGGGTGCAAAGGTGAACACGGGCGGAGCACCGCCGCGACGCATTTCGACGTTCGCGTGGGATCCGACGCCCTCCGGAACATCGTCCGCTGGCGGATTGGGGAGCTGGAGCATGAGCCTGCGCGCTTCCGCCTCCACTTCGACCAGTTCGCGCCGCGCCGCTGAAAAGTCGCCGTCACGCGTCTGCGATTCGCGCCGTGCGCTGGCGACGGTGTCGCGTTCGGCCGCCAAGGCGCGGCGCCGCGCGTCGGCGGCTAGCCAGGCATCGAGCGTCGCGGTGGTGGCATCGCCACGTCTTCGCAAGCCCGCGCGCACGATCTCCGGATGCTCGCGCACGAACCGGTCGTTCAGCATCAGGCGGTGCTCTCAGGGGTATCGCCCAACGCGGTAGGTTTCGGTTCGCCACTCGCGTCCGCGGCCAGACGCGCCAGGAAGCGCTCCAGGTGCACGCGTGCGCGCTCGTGGGCGCCTTCCCCAATGAGACGGCGCTCGTCGTGGGCCGCTACGTGGAACACGAGGCGCCGCCCGTCAATCACGACAAGCTCGGCCGTGGCGACGACGCGAACGCCCACCGGTGTGGCGGCGAGGTGGCGGATATTGACCAGCGTGCCCACCGTCGTCTCGCCTGGAGGCAGCGCGGAATCTACCGCTCGCCACGCCGCGTTCTCCATGAGGCCGATCATCACGGGTGTCGCGAGCACGTGCACGCCACCGGCACCATAACGATCCGCCGTGTGCTCTTCGGTGACTGTCAGCGAGGCCTCGCCTCGCAGGCCGACCTCAAAGGTCACGTGAGCCTCCCCGTATATTCTGCGCGAACAGAGTGCGATCAGTGTGCGAACACGCCGATGGTCGGGCCACCGCGCGGGCGCGACCGCCACATTGTATCAGCGCGGCCTGGCGGCGCGCGTTGACTGTCCACCGTAGGGGTGGGATAATGCCCGGGTAGAAATCTTCTAAGGCTTGATTGGGGGCGGAGACGCTATGGTGATGGAGCAGATGGATGCCGCCGTGCCGTCGCGTCTCGGGTCACCCGATGGAGCGGCGAACGGTCGCCATGCCCACATAGACATCTCGGTTGTCATCCCGGTGTACAACGAGGAGCAGAGCTTGCCGCCGCTCCACCAGGCCTTGACCGAGTCGCTCAGGCGTGTTGGCAAGAGCTATGAGCTCATCTTTGTGGACGACGGCAGCACGGATGGGACGTTTACCGCGCTCCGCGAGCTGCACCGCGCCGACGACACCGTGCGCGTGGTGCGCTTCCGCCGCAATTTCGGGAAGACGCCAGCGCTGGTCGCGGGTTTCGCGGAGGCGCGCGGCGACGTTGTCTTCACGATGGATGCTGACCTTCAGGATGACCCGGACGAGATTCCGCAGTTCCTGGCGCGGCTCGACGAGGGATACGACCTGGTATCGGGCTGGAAGTATCCGCGCCTGGACCCGGTGTCGAAGACGCTGCCGTCTCGGATCTTCAATGGCACGGTGAGCCTCACGACCGGTGTCCGGCTCCACGACATGAATTGTGGCTTTAAGGCGTATCGGCGGGAGCTGCTCGACGAGCTTAAGCTGTATGGCGAGCTGCACCGCTTCATCCCAGTCCTGGCCCACCAGCGCGGCTTTCGCGTGACCGAGGTGCCGGTGCGCCACCATCCACGCAAATTCGGCAGGTCGAAATTCGGGGCCCGGCGTTTCTTGCGCGGTTTCCTCGATTTGCTGGTGGTGCTGTTTCTCACGTCGTATTTGCGCACGCCCCTCCGGCTCTTCGGCGCGCTGGGGTTGGTGTCGCTGGTGTTGGGAATCGGGGTTGACCTCTACATCGTGCTTGACCGCTTCCTGCCGTTCGGCTCGCACCAAGAGATCCACAACCGCCCGCTGCTCTTCGTGGGTATTCTCCTCATCATCTTTGGCATCAGTTTCGTCCTGACGGGTCTGCAAAGCGAGATGATCCGGCACTTCGCGTATCGGCCATCTGAGGAGTACAGCGTACGCCAGCGGCTGGACCATGAAGACCGGGACTGACCGCGGCGGCACGGCTCCGGCACACGCGGGCGATCACCTGGAGCGAGAACACAACGTGAAGGACTCCGCCGGCATGCCCGTGAGTGCCCAAGATGCGCGTGACGGCGAGCCGGGCGCTGGTGGCGCGGCGATGTCGAGCGGCGTGGTGTCCCGGGTCACTGGAGTCGTCAAGCGCCACAAGCGCGTGGTGCGCCTGGCGGTGCTGGCGCTCATCATCGTGTTTGTGGGGCTGGCGATTCAAAAGAGCTGGGCGCAGTTGCCCGAGGGCTTCACCTGGAAGGTGAACTGGGCCTATCTCGTCCTGGCGTACCTGACACTCGTGGCTCAGGAGCTGTGCTTCGCACTGATCTGGCGCGCGATCCTGGCGCGATTGGGCAGTCGGCTGGCTGTCGTCCCGGCGGAGCGGATCTACCTCAACTCTGAATTCGTGCGCTACATTCCCGGCAATGTCTGGCACGTGTTCACGCGCGTGCTCTGGGCCGAGCGCGAGGGTGTACCCCGCGTGACGGGCTTTGCCAGCATGACGATCGAGCTCGCGACCAAAGTTGCCAGCGCCGCCTTGGTGTTCGCGGTGAGCCTGCTCGCCTGGCCGGACGTGCGCAGCGCGGCGGGGGCGCTCGGCCAGCGCGGTCTTCCGCTGACCATCGCGATCGTTGGGGTGCCACTGCTGCTGGTCGGCCTGCATCCGCGGGTATTGTCGTGGGGCCTGAATTTCGCGCTCCGGAAGCTCGGGCGCCCAGCATTCACGCTCAGTCTGGGGTACCGTGACCTGCTCGCGATCACCGGGCTGTGGATGGCAAGCTGGATCATCGCTGGACTTGGGTTCGCCATGTTGGTCCGCGCGCTTGTGCCCGGCTCGCTATCCGTCGCCGTCATCATCATCTGCTCGGGGGTCTACGCGATTGGCTGGGATATCGGCTTCCTGAGCTTCATCACGCCCAGCGGTCTGGGCTTCCGCGAAGCCGCGCTGGCTGGACTGCTCGTGGCCGCCGGCCTCGCCCCGGTGTGGGCCGTGGCGCTGGCGATCGCCATCGTGGCCCGGCTCCTGGTGACCGCGGCGGAGCTTGTGTGCGTGGCCGGGGTGCATCTCGTGCGCGGTGGGAGTGTGTCGACAGGCGCGGGCTCGCGAACAGCGCGCTGAGCGCCGAGTGCCGGCCGCGAACGTGACACGACACTGGCCGTTAGCGCCGCCCGGCTTCCAAATAACGGTTAACGAATCACATGCGATCTTGCCATAATGTGGTGCGCAAATGTGGGGTACAATGAAGTCTCCAATGTAGCCTTGGTGGCCGCAGGCAGCGCACGCGACAGGAGGTCGTCATGCGAGCTATCGTCCCAACCCAGCGCGCTCGTGTTCGCCCCTACACATGGGGCGAGGTCCTCGTGAACCCCGACCCGCCACGCGCCGGGGAGGAAACCCGTATCAGTTTCCCGTTGACCAATCCCGGTCCCGGCGAAGTGGTCGTGGAGCGCATTGACGTGCGGATCGCGGAATTCGGGATGGGATTGCGTGGCGAACAATTGCCGCCCGCTGGCCCGGTCATCTTGCCGCCCGACCCCGAGCGCATTGAGACCGTGGTGTTCACCTGGACGCCAGAGCGGGCCGGCCACCGCTGTGTCCGGGCTGAGCTGCGCGTGCGCAACGCGCCGTCGCTTTATGTGGGCCGCAACCTGGATGTCATTCAGGCGAATGCTACAGATGAACTATGGCGCGTGCCCTTCCGGCTGGGGAATCCATCGAGAAAGGTGGCGCCAATCGTCGTCCGGGTTGGTGGAGAGGGCGCGATGCATGACCTGGAGGCGGCGGTCTGGGCGCGCGGGCAGCTCGCGCATCGGCCAATCTGGCTGGGGCCGGGCGAAGAAGTGGATGCCACGTTGGAGCTGCGCGCGGCGGCGGGACCAGAGGTGGAGGCTGTCCGGACTGTGGAAGCCTACCATGGGGACCGGCTCATCGACGGCATACAGGTAACGCTGTGGCGCCCGGCGCTCGTCGCCGTGGGCCACGGCCGGATGGGCTGGGGGGAGTCGGAGGTCGCCGCGTCGGCGGGGTTTCTGGCCAGCGCGCGGTAATGAGGCCGGGTGGCAAACCCAAGCCGCCTTGATACAGCGCCCGAATCCAGTGCCTTGATCCAACGCCTATGGACGTCGTGTACCGGCCCTCGCCAGCGAATGACGGGGGCCGGTACGCGTCCGGGCCCGGCACGCGCGCAGGGAGGGCGGAAACCTGGTCTGGGTTCGCGATTGCGTCAGCGGCGTACCCGGTATGGCTATGTGCCAGGGGGTAGGTCTTTCGGGCCGGCTGGCGTCGTGGTAGACTGGTTTCCGGAAGGGCCGGTGGACGGACGGCACCACATCGAGCCACACGCGTCAGGAGAGACTCACGCATGGCGGCCACCCTCGGAGACGTCGATCCACGCCAGATCGCGCGCCTGCGGACCGAGTTATGTGAGGTGATCGCCGCCACACTGGCCTATCCGTCCTTCTATGATTTTCGCATCGGACAGGTCCGAGTGCGGCCGCTGGGCGCGGCAAAGCGGTCGGAGATCGCCCGGTTCGTTGGCGGATTGGACTTTGGTCCGGCCGCGGAGCTGGAACCTGGCTCGCTGGCAATGCGCCAATTCCTCGAACAGAATCTGCAACGCTTTGTGGAGTTCAATGGCGGGGACATGGGCGCGTCGAAGGGGCGGCGCCTGGGCGCGCTGCGCACCGCTGTGCGCGCCGGTGCCACCAGTTCGCAGCGCGAGCTCGTGGCGGCGCTCGCGGGCACGCCGAATCAGCTCGGTGCGGCACGCCCCCTGGTGACGTGGAGCGATGCCAGGGCCGCGGAGCGGTTTGACGGGCGCAAGCGCGGCGAGCATGTGGAGCCTGTGGAGCACGCGGACCACGACGGCCAGGTGCTTCAGCATGTCCTCACGGGTAACGGACAGTCGCCGAGCAATGGGGATACGCCCAAGGCCAAGGCGCGCGCCGAAGCAGAACCGGAGTCGGCCAACGCGCCTGGTGCAATTGG
>JANWHL010000138.1 GCA_025450405.1 Ktedonobacterales bacterium | reverse complement strand
TACCGGATGAGGAATAGGACGCCGAGCAGCCCTCGATATTCTTCCCTATCAGCATCGGTGCTCGACCATCCCGTGGGGCGCCAGGACGACGCGGTGTGACTATCTCTATCCCAGGAAGGTCGAGCGGCAGCCGTGGTCGACGTTCAGAGATGGCAAGGTAGCCGCGCCAACTCCTCTGTCCGCTGTCAAGCTCAAGCGTGCCCGCGAGCGCCAGGGTGTCTTGCTCGAAAGTGACTCAAATGCTGCGCCGGCACCGGACCATCGCTCCCCCGTGCCCGCCATTGGCCGCAAGCGCCACCATGCCCACGCGTCAGGGCGCCGGCCAAGCCAGGCTCACGCCCAACCTGCCGGCGCCCTCAATCCCGACGCGCGGAAACCCGCCGGGAAGCACTCCGCATTTCAAAGCCAGCTCAACGGTCAGCGGTCGGCGGTCGCCCCCGGCGCGGCCTCCGCCAGCGGTGGCGACGCCACATCGGAAGTGCCGCTTGATTCTGACCGCGTCCGCGGCTCATCGGTGTGGACCTGGCGCATCAGCTCCAGCACCCGCGCCCCACGCGCGATCGACTCGTCGAGCCGGAAGACGATGTCCGGCGTATAGCGAATGTTCAGCCGCTGCGCCAGCTCGTGCCGCAGGAAGCCATTGGCGTGATCCAGCGCGCGCATCGTTTCCTTCTGCTCGTCCGGATTGCCCATCACGCTAACAAAGACCTTCGCGTGCCGCAGGTCGGCTGACAACTCCACCTGCGTGATGCTCGCGAACCCGACCCGCGGATCCTTCATCCGGTTGCGGATCAGGTCGCTCAGATCTTCGGCGATTTGCTCGCCGAGCTGGTCCTGGCGTCGCTTGGTGGCCATCGTACACCTCCTGTGGCTAGCGGCCCCGAGCTGATCTCCCCGCGGAAGTCTCGGGACCCGCGGCGGTCCAGTCAAACGGAGCGCGTCTGTGCCCCGTCGTCTACACCATAACCTGCCGCGCCAGCCGCCGCAAGAGGGCGAGCGGGCGAGACGGCATGCCGTCTCGCCCGCCTGGCCGGACCCCGCTCATGGCAATGCGGGGGGGCCACAGGGTGAGGACTCCCTACACCCGCACCTTGCTGAACGCCTCGATGATGTCACCCTCTTCCAGCTCGGTGAACCCGTCGAGCACGATACCGCACTCAAAGCCCTGGGCCACCTCGCGCACATCCTCCTTGCCGCGCCGCAGCGAGGCGATGGCGCCGGACCAAACCGTCTTCCCGCCACGCTGGACGCGCACCTGATCCGACCGCGGGATCTTGCCGTCGGTCACGCGACTGCCGCCGATGATCGTCGTCCGCCCGGCCTTGAAGAGCTGCATCACCTCGGCATGGCCGTCCACCTGCTCCTTGTAGACCGGCTCCAGCAGCCCCTTGAGGGCCGCGTCGATGTCGTCCACCAGTTTGTAGATGACCTCGTACGAGCGGATGTCCACACCGTTGGCGCCGGCCACGCGCTGCGCGGCCGAGTCCACCTTAACATTGAACGCGATGATGATCGCCCCTGAGGCCGCCGCGAGGTCCACGTCGGTCTCGCTCACATCACCCACGCCATCGCGGATCAAGCGGACCCGGAGCGCGTCGGTGTTGAGCTGCGAAAGCGCGTGCTTGATGGCCTCCGCCGAGCCCTGGACATCCGCCTTCACCAGCAGGTTCAGCTCCTTGACCTTGCCCTCGCGCATGGCCGTGTAGAGCGTGTCCAGCGAGATGCTGGCGTGGGCCGCGTCGTAGTCCTCGCTCTGGCGCTGGTGTACAATCCCCCGCGCCTCCTTGTCGTCTTCCACCACCTCAAAACGGTCGCCCGCGGCGGGCACTTCTGGCAGGCCGAGGATGCTCACCGGCGTCGCCGGCCCGGCGCGCTTGATGCGCTTACCCGTATCGTCGAACATCGCGCGCACCTTGCCGAAGCGCGCGCCGGCCACGATGGTGTCGCCGACCTTGAGCGTGCCTTCCTGCACCAGCGCCGTCGCCGTGGCCCCGCTCGACTTCTCCATCCGCGCCTCGATGATTACGCCGCGCGTCGCGCCATCCGGGTTCGACTTGAAGTCCTGGACGTCCGCCACCAGCAACAGCACCTCGAGCAGATCCTCGATGCCGGTGCCGCGCTTGGCCGAGACCGGAACCGCGACCACGTCGCCGCCGTACTCCTCGATCACGACATCGTTCTCGGCGAGCTGCTGCTTCACATGGTCGGGATTGGCACCTGGTCTGTCGATCTTGTTGATGGCGACGACGAGCGGCACCCCGGCCGCGCGGGCGTGGTCAATGGCCTCGCGCGTTTGCGGCATCACGCCGTCGTCGGCGGCCACCACGATCACGGCGATGTCGGTCACCTGTGCACCGCGCGCGCGCATGGCCGTGAACGCCTCGTGGCCTGGCGTGTCCAGGAACGTGATTTTCCGGCCATGGACTTCAACTTGATACGCCCCGATGTGCTGCGTGATGCCACCCGCCTCACCGGCCGCCACCCGCGTGTTGCGAATGGCGTCCAGCAGCGACGTCTTGCCGTGGTCCACGTGGCCCATCACGGTAATGACCGGTGGGCGGGTAACCCGGTGGGCGTCCTCCACGTGGGCCGCCGAACCGATCTGGTCGGCGTCGCGCCGCGACGCCACTGCTGGGGCCGGCGCTGGGGCCGCGGCTTCCTCCGGCTCGAAGCCGAGCTTGGCCGCCACTTTGGAGGCGGGATCGTAGCCCACCACATCGTTGATGCTGGCAAACGTGCCGACGCCAATGAGCTCGCGGATGACCGCGTTGACCGACGCACCCAGCAGGTCGGCGAGGTCCTTCACCATCAACTGGTTGGGGATCGCTACCGGTCCCGTCGGCTTGGCGAGCACAGGCGCGCGTGGCGCGTTGAGCCCGCCCGGCGCCGCATGGCCGTTCTGGCCGCCGGCGCGCCCTCGCGGTCCGCGACCACCAGACCGGCCGCCCGGCCGACCGCCCGGACCACCACCGGGGCGACCACCCGGCCCTCCACCTGGACGCGCTCCCGGTGCGCCCGGCCGCGCACCGGGAGCGCCGGGCCGGCCCGCCGGCGCCCCTCCGGGGCGAAATCCGGGCCGGCCGCCAGCACCAGGCGTGGGACGCCCACCACCACCACCCGGGCCGCCGGCCGGGCGTGGATTGCCGTAGCCCACCGGCGTCCGCGGCGCCACGGGCGGTCGCGGCGCCACCGGCTGGCGTGGAGCGGCCGGCGTGGCGGGATTGGCTGGAGCGGGCGATGGTGGCGTGGCCGAGCGCGATCGGTCGGAGCTCGAGCCGCTGGTTCCGCTGGCGCTGCGCGGCGTGGTGTCTTCTGGCATGGGGACCTCCTCACCCGGCGAGCGACCGGGGTGCGCCCTTTCGGCGCGTATGTTCGGTGCGTCTGCTTGGGCCGCGGGGTTGAGGCGTGCGGCTCTAGAAAGCCCGCACGCCGCGCTGGCCGGGAATGTACGTAAACGGTGAACGCATTACATCTGGAGACATGACCAACCACAAACAAAAGGACTGGCGCTCTCCAGAGGAAAGCAGCCAGCCCAACATGGCGCGTGCCTGGTGCCGCGGGCCAGTGTTCGTCACACTCGCGCGCGACGGTGTGACGCGCGCGAGTGTGTCCTGGTTAAGCGCACATAGCCATGCTCTCACCGCCCCATGTCGGGGTCTGCTGCTCGGGGGAACGGAAGTTACCAGTGTCGCGGTTGACGCGCGCCGCGAGGACGCCGCGGCTGAACGCTTTGGCCCTACCAAGAGCCATCACGCGTGGCCACGGCGTGGATACCCGGCCGCGGCGCTTACGTACACGTCAACCTAGTAAGAGTAGCGCATGGCCAGGGCGTCTGTCAAGCGCCGGATGCTCCTGACCCCTCGCCCGCTGACTTCGCGCTGACCTTCGGACGCCGCGTGCCCGCCCGCGCCGCTGGCGGTTCCGGTTCGGCTGGCAGCGTCGCCACGAACGCCTCGAGGCCGGCGCGGTCCTCGGGCGAGATGGTGGTTTTCAGCACGTGCTCGAGATGTCCCTTGTTGAGGCCAAGGTCCCAGCACGACCGGCGCGCGCAGAGATAGGCGCCGCGTCCCGACTTCTTGCCCGTCGGGTCCACCTCCACATGCCCCTCCGGCGTCCGCACCACCCGCACCAGCTCGCGCTTGGGCCGATTCTGGCGGCAGCCAACGCAAGTGCGTTGGGGAACGTGCCGTGGGCGCGGCGGTCGGCGCGGCTTGCGCGTCGGCGCCGCCTTCGGTCCGTCACCAGGCATACCGCCCTCCTCCTCGTCGCGTCCCCATATCCGGTCTGTTTTCACCCGCCACGCGATCCGTCAATACCTACGCTAAATCATCTGTGTCGTTCTTATGAAATTCGCTCTCCTGGCTTAGCGAGCGCCGTGAGCGTGGGCGGCCATTTTCATTGGCGTGCGCGTCGTAACGAGAACGACGACTTTGTGGTCAATTCCAGTCTCTCGTCGCTCTCTCCGCGTCCTCCGCGGCCTTTTCGTCCCCTCTCTGTCCCTCTGTGTGCCCCCACTGGGGGACCCCGCCTCTGCGTCCTCATTGTGAATCTCTCCGACCTACCGGTCGTGAACCGCCGCCTGCTCGTGGTCACTCGACGGCGTGAGCGGTGCCGCATCCGCCGACACCTCATCCACCCGGTCTACGGGCGTCTCTGTCGACCCGGCGCTTGGGCTGGCGGTCAGGGTATCCGTCGCCGCGGGCTCGCCTTCGGCGGGCTTTTCCGGGGGTCGGACCACATCCACGCGCCAGCCAGTCAGCCGCGCGGCCAGCCGCGCGTTCTGCCCCTCCTTGCCGATCGCCAGGGAGAGCTGTCGCTCGGGGACGGTCACGAGTGCGGTGTGGTCGGATTCCCGCAGCTCCACATGCAGCGGCTTGACCGGGCTGAGCGCGTTGGCGACGAACTCCGCCTGGTCTGGGCTCCATAAGATGATGTCGATCTTTTCGCCGCGCAGCTCGCCGACGATGTTGTTGATGCGCGTGCCGCGCACACCGACGCAGGCGCCGATCGGATCCACATTGTCCTGGCGCGCCCACACGGCCACCTTGGACCGGCTGCCCGGCTCGCGCGCGATCGCCTTGATCTCGACCGTGCCGTCATAGATCTCGGGCACTTCTAGCTCAAAGAGCCGCTTCACGATGTTGCGGTGCGTGCGCGACACCAGCGCCTGCACGCCACGGCCGCCGCCGCGTCGCAAGTCGTACACGTAGATGCGCAGCCCCTGCTTCTCGTGCAGCCGCTCGCCGCGCACCTGTTCGGTGGGCGGAAGCACTCCCTCGATCTTCCCGCGATCCAGGTCCAGCACCCAGGCGTCACGATCGCGCTCATCCCGGCGCACAACCGTGCCGAAGACCAGCTCTTCGAGCATCGCCTTGTTGGATTCGAAGAGGTGATCCTGCTCGGCCTCGCGGATACGCTGCAGAATCACCTGCTTGGCGGTCTGGGCGGGGATGCGGTTGAAGATCTGCGGCGAGTCCACTTCCATGTGCTGGCCCAGGGCGGCGTGCGGGTCGATCAACTGCGCCTCGCCCAGCGAGATCTCCTCGGTAGGGTTGGTCACCTGCGTCACCACCCGTTTGGTGGCCCACACACGGACATCGCCGCTCTCCACCACCTCGATGCGCACGTTCTCGCCGCCGCCGTTGGTCTTGCGAAAGGCGGAAAGCAGGGCGTTGGCCACGGCCTCCATCACCACGTCTTGCGGCAGACCCTTTTCGTGGATGAGCTGGGCGATGGCGGCTTGAAACTCGGTCTTCATGTTCCCCCTCCCGAGGATCTCGTGGGTGTCCCCGTCCGCTATCCCCACCCGCGGCGCGCGAGGCGCCCGCAAGCATGCCGCCGCGAAGGCGCGCACCGGCACACTGCCCGGCGCGATATCCCCAGCAAAGAAAGAAGTGGGGGGTGCCCACTTCTCGTTGGTATCCTTCTCGGTTCGACCGCAGTATATCACTTGTGTACGCCAATCGCAAGCCGCGCCGCCCGCCAGCTGCGGGGTTCCACGCCGCTCTCCGCCTGGGATTGACGCCCTTCGCCGAGGGCACGTATAATCCAGCGAGTGTCACGACCAGCGGATGCCGGGCGACGTCGATCCTCGTGGACGTGATGAGGATGGTCAGCCGACGGGCCCGAGCGCAAGTCCATGAGGGCGAACGCGCGAGCGAACGCAAAGGAGCGTGGGAGATGGCCGTACAGCTCGGCGCCGAAGAGAAAATGCTGATCGACATGGTGCGCGACCTCGTGCGCGAGCGCGTGGCCCCGCGCGCCGCCGAGGTGGATGCTACCGGCGAGTTTCCCTGGGACATCAAGGACCTGCTGGCCCAGCAGGACATCCTGGCCATGCCCTTCCCCGAGGAGTATGGCGGCCTGGGCTCCAGCGAGGTGACCATTCTGATGGTCATCGAGGAGTTGGCTCGGGCCTGCGCCACCACGTCGCTGATCCTCTGCGTCCAGCAACTCGGCGCCCTGCCGATCCTGCTCGCCGGCACCGATGACCAGAAGCGCCAGTGGATCCCCCGGCTCGCCACCGGCGAGTGGCTCGCCGCCTACGCGCTCACCGAACCCGGCTCCGGTTCCGACGCCGCCGCCATGCGCACCCGCGCCGTACGCGATGGCGATCATTACGTGCTGAACGGCCTCAAGCACTTCATCACCAACGCCGGCATCGCCCACGTCAACACCGTCTTCGCCATCACCGACCCCAACGCCGGTGTGCGCGGCATCACCGCGTTTGTCGTCGAGGACGGCACGCCCGGCTTCCACCTCGGCAAGGTCGAGAACAAAATGGGCATCCGCGGCTCCCAGACCGGCGAGCTGGTCTTCGAGGACTGCCACGTCCCGGTCGCGAACCGCCTGGGCAAGGATGGCGACGGCTTCAAGATCGCCATGTCCACACTCGACCGCACCCGCCCCGGTATCGCGGCGCAGGCGCTCGGCATCGCCCAGGGCGCGCTCGACTTCGCCGTGGCCTACTCGAAGCAACGCGTCCAGTTCAAGCGGCCCATCGGCGACAACCAGGGCATCCAGTTCATGCTGGCCGACATGGAGATCCAGACCGAGGCCGCGCGCCAGCTCGTCTATCATGCCGGCGAGATGATCGACCAGGGCGCGCCGGACTTCGGCCACTACTCCGCCATCGCCAAGACCTTTGCCTCCGACACCGCAATCGACGTCACCAACGACGCCATCCAGGTCCTGGGCGGCTACGGGTACATGAAGGAGTTCCCGGTCGAGCGCATGATGCGCGACGCCAAGATCACCCAGATCTACGAAGGCACCAACCAGATCCAGCGCATTGTCATCGCCCGCAATCTCCAGAAGCGCCAGAGCTGATAGTCCTCCAACCCAGGCGCCGTGTGCTCGTATGCATCAGTGGAGGTCGCCCCGAAGCGGTGGGGCGTTGAAGCGCGAGCGGAGGGAAGGCCGAGCATGTCACCTGACGCGTCACAGGCCGGCGGGACCAGCGCGATGTCCGCCAGCGGCGCGCCGCTCGTGCGGATCGCGCTGCGGGGCGGCGGCGATCTGGAGGTGTGGGCCGATCGCGTGGTCGCGGCCGAGTCCGGCGCCACGCGGACCTATCCGCTGCGCGAGCTGACTGGGGCCGCGCCGGGCGGCGCGCCCGGCGCGGCCGGGGTTCCGGTACCCAGCATCGGGCTGCGCGGCCGCGACGGCATCTGGGTCACCTATGTGCCCGCCGACCCGCCCGATGTCCAGCGTGCGCTGGACGCTATCTACACGATGCGCCCGGATCTCCGGGCGCAGCCGGTCGCTTACGGCGCCGCAATTGGTGGACCGCCGGCCCCCTTCAGCAGCGAGAGCGTGCTGGCGGGCGTCGCGCACCTCAGCGTGTTCTTTGCCCCACTGCTTCTTCCGCTGATCATCTGGCTGGCGGCAGAGCGCACCGCGCCCTACGCCTCCCACCAGGCAAAGCAGGCCTTCTTCTTCCACCTCGCGATTGGCGTGCTGTCGGCGCTGGCGGCCGCCGTCTTCTTCGCCGTGACCATCGCGCTGGCGGCGGGCGGCGCCTTCGCCGGGGACGCTCGTGGCCTCGGGGCCGGGGCCTTCGTGTTCTTCTTCGGCCTGCTCATCGTCGCCGCCCTGGGCATCGTCAGCATCGTGCTGGCCATCTACGCCGCCGTCCAGACCTTCCATGGCCGTCCGTATGCCTATCCCCTCCTCGGTTGGATCTAGCGCGGCCCCAACGCACCGATTCCAGGTGAAATTCGCTCGTTTCACACAACATCGCGCGCCGCCGGCACACCGTGCAGCGATGTCGCCGAGCGCACCGCGTCGGCCGCCGCCCGCGCCACCGCACGCGCTGCCGCCGCACCCAGGCCCGCCATCGCCAGTGGCCCGATTCCCCCCGGCGCCGCCGCGCGTGCCTCGGGCTGAGCCAGGCTCAGCGCGAAGATCGCGTCGCCGTCCATCGGTGTGTGGGTGGGGCGGATCGCCAGCGCCAACCCGTCGTGCGCCATCATCGCCAGCCGTCGCGCCTCCGCCTTGGTGAGCGGCAGATCGGTCGCCACCACTCCGATAGTGGTCTGCCTCCCCAGTTTTATGTCCGGGAGCATACGCGTACGCGCTCCCGGCCATCCACTCCCGCGTCCGGCATTTGGTTCGGGGCCCTCCGCGTCCAGGGGCGAGCCGCCTCCTTCCCCTGACACGCTCGCCTCCGCCAACCAGCCCGCCCCCGCCGGATTGCGCGCGCCCGCGACGACCTTACCGCTCGCCGGATCGTAGACATCACCCAGCGCGTTCACCGCCAGCAGCGCGCCGACCACATGCCCCTCAGGCAGCTTCGCGCTCGCGCTGCCTATCCCCCCTTTGGTGGTGAGCCCCGGCCAGCCCCAGTGACCGACCGTCGCGCCCGTACCCGCGCCCACGGTCCCCCGCGCGATCGCCCCCCCGTCGGCAGACTCTGTCGCACGTGCCCCCGACTCCGCGTCCGGCCGCACATCCGCCCGTCCCGTCCCCAGGTCAAACAGGACAGCGCCCGGCACGATCGGCACCCGCGCGACGCCTGCATCGAAGCCTACCCCGCGCGCCTCCAGCGTTCGCATCACGCCCGCCGCCGCATCCAGCCCAAAGGCGCTCCCCCCGGAGAGCAGCACAGCATGGACCTCGGACACCATGCACGTCGGGTCCAGCAGGTCCGTCTCTCGCGTCCCCGGCGCACCACCGCGCACGTCGACCCCGCCCACCGCTGGCCAGGCGCAGACCACCACCGTGCAGCCCGTACCCGCCTCCAGCAACGTGTCGTGACCCACCAGCGCCCCCGGCACATCCGTGATGTCGTCATGCATGCGCCACCTCCTACCCTCGCATGGACCCCATACCCCAAGGCGGAGCATAGCAGGTTACGGCGTGGTTCCGTCTGGCTCGTCCACTTCACGAGCCGCGCCCGCCGCCCAAGGTGAGCCGCGATCCGGTCGGGCCGCCCAGGCCGTCCCGCTCCTCCCAGCGTAGCGCCCTCGTAACCCCGCGTAGCACCGCCGTAAGCCTCTCGCCCCACAATGTGCCCACGAAAGAGGTCCCGTCCGGTGCCCGCAGGTCTCAACCATCTCACGCGGGCGAACCAACTCCGGAGCAAGGAGGCGCCCATGTCGAGCATCGCCACCCCCGAACACCAGTCTGCGCGGTATCCCCCCTGGCCACATCATCCCTGGGCTCGTCCCACGCCCCGCGCCCTGGCCTGGCTGCTGATGGCCGCTCTCACCCTCTCGGCCGCCGTCGCCACCATCATGGTCGCCCGCGCCGCCGCATCCTCCCCACGCCTCGCGGCCCCCGCCGCACCGCCCGCCGCCCGCGAAGCCCGCGCCGCCGACACCTTCATCCAGTCCGTCGTCGCCAACGATGGCGCGCTCGGTTGGCGCCAGCTCTGCCCCAGCGTCCAAACCCACGTCCCCGAAGCCACCGTCGTCCAGCAAGCCAATACACAGCGCGGCTACGCCGCCGCCCACGGCCTTACCCTCAGTGCCGCGTTTGTCGGCGCGCGCCCCCAATCCCACGGCGGCCAGATCCGCCTGTATGTCCTCACCGCCCACTGGCCCAACGGCACCACCGAGCAGCGGACCTACACCATCCTGACCGCGGCGCCTGGCTGCGTTTCCGCCGTCAAAAACCAGTGATATCGCCCGCATGCTGAACGGTCCACACCGGTGGACATCGCGGATCCATGCCCGTCGGGGCGACTGATGTTCCCCAGACATCCTCCAGCGGAGGGTCTCCGGGGCGCGACCCATCGCCCGCCGCGAACGTAATACTCCGGGCTCGTTCTCCTGAACACGAGGTCTCGCCATGCGCTTGCGCTTTGCCCCAGTGACTGTCCCCGCCCTGTTCGCGACCCTCCTGCTCGCCGCCGTCCTCGTCCTCGCCGCGTGCGGCGGCGCCGCCAGTGCCGGCCCATCCGGAGGCGGGTCAGGCGGTGCCGGCCCAGCCAGCGGCCAGACCCTCACCGCCGGCGTCAGCACCTTCGTCGGCCCCACCACCTTCTCCATCCACGCCGGCCAATCGATCACCCTCGTCGACCCCAGCGCCAGCGGCGGCATCCATAACATCGTCACTGGCACCGGCGGCCTCTTTTCCCCCGAAACCGGCGCCCCAACCCAGATCGCCGCAGCATCCGGCCTTGACATCCAGCCCGGCTCAACCGTCGTCCTCACCTTCACACAACCTGGCACCTACCACATCACCTGCACCATCCATCCCCCCATGCAGGCCACCGTCACAGTCTCCTAGCCCCGCCAAACACCACGCCCGCCCCGCGCAACTCCTCTCGCGGCCACCGTTTCGGCTCCCCTCTCCTCGTGGGAGAGGGGCTGGGGTCCCCCGCTGGAGGCTGGGGGTGTGGCCCTGCCGCCGGCAAGCGCCTGGGGACCGCCGACGAGCGTGGCTGGGGCCCCCACTGGGGGCTGGGGATGTGGCCCCTCCTCGCTCCCCTCCGCGTCGCGACGGGGAGGGGCTGACCCCACCATCCCGGAAGGAGCCCCGCGTATGCTTCGCCGCGTCCTGAGTCTGCTTGCCGTCCTGGGCTTCGCCCTCGCCGCGGCACCGTCCGCCAGGGCCAGCACGCCCGCTGGCATCGACCAGATCGGCCACGTGATAGTCATCGTCCAGGAAAACTGGAGTTTCGACAGCCTGTACGGCAACTTCCCCGGCGCCGACGGCTTCGCCAACGCCGGCAACGCCGCACCCCAGGTCGATCGCACCGGCCAGCCCTACGCCACCCTCCCTCAGCCGCTGAACTCCACCCTCACCCCGCCCGGACCCGACCCGCGTTTCCCGGCCAATCTGCCCAATCAGCCCTTCCGCACCGCCCCCTACGTCCCCGCCGACCAGAAGACTGGCGACCTCGTCACCCGCTTCTATCAGGAGCAGCTCCAGATCGACGCCGGCAAGATGGACAAATTCGTCGCCTATGGCGGCTCCGGCGGTCTCCCTCTCAGCTACTACGACGCCACCAATCTCCCCGAAGGCGAGCTCGCCCACCAGTTCACCCTCGATGACCACTTCTTCCACGCCGCCTACGGCGGCTCGTTCCTGAACCACTTCTGGCTGATCTGCGCGTGTAGCCCCGTCTGGCCCAACGCCCCCGCCAATGTGGTGGCGAATCTTGACGCCCAGGGCCACCTCGTCACCGATGGCGCCGTCACCCCCGATGGCTACGCCGTCAACACCGTCTACTCCGTCAACCGGCCCCATCCCGCCAGCATCACCAACCCAACCCAGCTCCTCCCCGAGCAGACCATGCCCACCGTCGGCGACCGCTTGAGCGCGCGCGATGTCTCCTGGGCCTGGTACGCCGGTGGCTGGAACAACGCCCTCGCCGGCCACCCCGACCCTCTCTTCCAGTTCCACCACCAGCCCTTCGCCTACTTCCAGAACTACGCCGACAACACTCCTGGCCGCACCGCGCATCTGAAGGACGAGCAAGACTTTCTCGGCGCCCTCCACTCGGGGGACCTGCCCGCCGTCTCGTTCATCAAGCCGCTCGGCGAAGATAACGAGCACCCCGGCTACGCCAGCCTCCTCCAGGGCCAGGAGCACGTCGCCAGCCTCGTGCGCGCCGTCCAGCAGAGCCGCTACTGGTCCAACGCCGTGGTCATCATCACCTATGATGAGAACGGCGGCTTCTGGGACCACGTGGCGCCGCCACACGTCGACCGCTGGGGCCCCGGTACCCGCGTTCCGACGATCATCGTCTCGCCCTTCGCCCGGCGTGGCTACGTCGATCACACCCAATACGACACCACCTCGATCCTCAAGCTGATCGAATCTCGCTGGCGTCTCGCCCCCCTTGGCACCCGCGACGCCGCGGCCAACAACCTGGCCAATGCGCTAAACTTCAACCAGCCCGCCCAGCCCGCCGGCTTCGACCTCGCCCGGACCTCGCTCTTCGGCCTGGCGCTCGCGGGCGGCATCGGCCTGCTGGCCACCGGTGGCTACACCTGGCGCCGCCAGCGCCGTCGTCGCGCGTAGCCCCGCCAACCCGTCTCTCCCACCCTCTCTGATCGTCGCCCGTAGCCCCGCCCCCGCGCCTCTCCGACCCACACCTACGCGCGTCGCGCCCCTCGTTCAGACTCCCCTCTCCTCGCAAGGAGAGGGGTCGGGGGAGAGGACCCCAGACGCCAGGGTGGAGAACCCCACGGCGTGGGGCTGAGTACCCTTCGACCCTCTCTCCCCCTCCGTTTCCTCTGTGCCCTCTGTGGTTTCAATTCGCCTCCTCCGCGTCCTCCGCCTCCCCCGCGTTCTCCACGTCCTCCACGTCCTCCACGTCCTCCACGTCCTCGGCGGTGAATTCGTCCCCACTCTGCCCCTCTGTGTGCTCTGTTTCCTCATTGTTACTCCGTCCACCACACGATTGGAGCGTGAAGATGCCCCCGCCGACCGAGCCACGCTTGTCCGTGCTCGCCGTGAACGTTGGACTCCCTCGCGAGATCGAGGTGAATGGGCATCGCGTTACGACCGCCATCTACAAGTCACCCGTATCAGGCCACGTCACCCTGCGCCGCCTCAACTTCGACGGCGATCGCCAGGCCGATCTGACCGTCCACGGTGGCCCCGACAAGGCCGTGTACGCCTACCCGAGCGAGCACTACGCCTACTGGCGCGGCGAACTGCCGGGCGTGGAGCTTATCTGGGGCAACTTCGGCGAGAATCTCACGATCACCGGTTTGCGCGAGAACGAGGTGAGAATCGGCGATCGCTACCGCGTCGGCACAGCCGAGCTCGTCGTCACGCAGCCGCGCGTCCCCTGCTACAAGCTCGCCATCCGCTTCGATCGCCCCGACATGCCCAAGCGCTTCCTGCGCAGCGGCCGCACCGGCTTTTACTTCGCCGTGCGGCGCGAAGGCGCGGTCTGCGCCGGCGCGCACATCGCCCTGCTCGCGCGTGCGGAGCATGACGTCACGGTGGCCGACATCACGCGCCTTTATATTACCGATCGCGACAACGCCGATTTGCTTCGGAGGGCAATCGCCGTGGACGCCCTTCCAGTCGTCTGGCGCGACTACTTCGCCCAGCGCCTGGCGCGCGTCACCGGCCACGCCGAGCATTGACCGCGAGTCTGGCTAATCCCCGAACGGGGTTTTGCGGCCAGAACGAACGTGCGTCCGGAGGACGCCGGCATGTTCAGCCGCAGCGACGGCCGCTTGCCACGTAGCAATCCTCCCGAAAATTGGCCCGAGGGGTGAGCCGTCCCTGGACCGTCGCCCTCCTGTCCCCGCTCCACGACTCGCCCCAACCTCAGGATTACGCGCGGAACGTCAATTCCGCATGCCCGCCAAATGACACCGATGCCCTTGGCCACTGCCCTATCCACGTTGCTGGATGCTCCCCCAGGCCATTTTCCTTCTCCTTGGCCTCCCGCCTCCGCTGGCGCTTGTCCCTCCACTCGCGGTACCATGGACACGCGGGCCAGCGCGCAACCAGTCATACAGCGGGAGACGATCGCGGTGGGCGTAAACGCGGGAAGCGACCAGCGCTTGGCACGAGCGCGGGCGGCGTTGGATGGGCTTTCGGTCGGTGATGCCTTCGGCGAGCGCTTTTTCGCGCCGCTGAGCATCGTGATGGGGCTTGTCGAGCAGCGCGCGCTGCCACGCCCTCCCTGGGAATATACCGACGACACACAGATGGCCCTCTCGATTGTCGAAGTCCTGCGCCGGTTCGACGGCATCGATCAGGATGCGTTGGCACGTAGCTTTGCCGATCACTTCGAACTCCCACGCGGTTACGGGCCGGCCATGTACCGGCTGCTTCCCGCCATCCGCCGCGGCGAACCCTGGCGCGAGACGGCGCGCGCACTCTTTGCGGGCCAGGGCTCATTCGGCAATGGCGCGGCCATGCGCATCGCCCCGCTAGGCGCGTACTTCGCGGACGATCCGCCAGCGGCTGTTGACCACGCCCGGCGTTCGGCCGAGGTTACCCACGCGCATCCCGAGGCTGCGGCTGGCGCAATCGCCGTAGCGGCCGCCGCCGCGGCCGCCGCGCGCAGTCAGGGCACGCGCCCGCCAGCGCCGCGCGATCTGTTGGACGCGATCGCGTCTCAGGTGCCCGCGAGCGCGGTGCGTGACGGCATCGAGCGCGCGCGCGACCTGCCACCGGACGCCGCCGTGGAAACCGCGGCAGCCACGCTCGGAAATGGCGGCCGCGTGACGGCGCAAGATACCGTGCCATTCGTCCTGTGGTCCGCGACGCGGCATCTGGGCGACTACGAAGCCGCGCTCTGGGCGACGGTTCGCGCGTTTGGCGACGTAGATACCAACTGCGCTATGGTAGGCGGTGTTGTCGCCTCATATACCGGCAGCGAGGGCATCCCGCCCGAGTGGTTGCGAGCGCGCGAACCGCTGCCGGCGTGGGTGCTCGCGGACAGCGAGGGGTGAGGTCCGTGTTGGTCATGAAGACGGGCGCGCCATCGAGGAGGGAGACGATCATGCCGCTGGACCCAGCGCTCGTCGGGCACGAGACGGCGAAAGAGCTGCACACCATCGCCGCCGCCGACGTGCGCCAGTTCGCCGAGGCCATCGGCGACACCAACCCCATCTTCCGCGACTCCGCCCACGCCCGCGCCCTCGCCTTCCCGGCGGAGCTGGCCACTCCCACGTTCGTGACCCGTTTCCGCGTCCCCTTCCATGAGGCTGGCCTCGACCTCGAGCGCGCCCAGGTTCTCCACGGCGAGCAGGTATTCCAGTACAGCCGCCCACTGCATGTTGGCGACCAGGTCGAGGTCTGGCACCGTGTCGCTTCGCTGCGCCAATCCCGGCGTGCCGACGGCATGGCCATCTTGACCCTCGAGACCCTCGGCCACCTCCCCGACGGCGAGCACGTCTTCACCGGACGCGCCACCGTCATTGTCCGCGACACGCCTCCGGATGCGGGCGCCGATGCCGCGGCCGAGCGCCCAGCGCGCACGCCCGCCACGCCCGACGGCACCGCCATCGGTCCGCTGGAGAAACACGTCACCCAGGACCAGATCGACGCCTACGCCGATGCCAGCGGCGACCACAACCCCATCCACATCAACCCCGCCGCCGCCCGCGCCGTGGGACTGGATGGCACCATCGCGCACGGCATGATCAGCATGGGCTTCCTGGGCCAGGTCGCCACCGACTGGCTGGCCGAGCCTCCCACCCCCGGCGCATGGCTCGCCCGGCTGCGCGCGCGCTTCCAGAGTATGGTCCGCCCCGGCGATACCCTGACCTGCCGCGGCGTGATCCTCGGCCATGTCGAGAACGGCCGCCAGTCCCTCCAGGTCTGGGCGGAGAACCAGCGCGGCGAGCGGGTCACATCTGGCGACGCCGAGGTGATCGTGCCCCCCGCCTAACATTCGCCCCGCTCGACCCCTGACTGTCCACTCGAAGACCGGCATGCCCCTGGCCCGCGAATTTCGCCTCTTCTTCCTGAACTCCGCGCCTCTCGATCCCCTCCCCTACTGGGAGGATGGCACATACGCCGGTGAGCCGCCCCGCTCGCGCTCTTCCACGCCTTGCCCACGCGTGTGCCCGGCCGCTTCTTCGCCATGGATGTCGCCCGCCGCGCCGATGGCTCCTGGATCGTGATCGAGCTGGGGGATGGCCAGGTGGCGGTCCTCCCCGCCCGCGCCGACGCTCTCAATTTCTATCGCGCTCTCGCCCGATGGGCGCGGGCCATGTCCATGCCTCCCGTCTGCATGCCTCCCGTCTGCATGCCTCCCGTCTGCTGTTGT
Organism: Ktedonobacterales bacterium; assembly: GCA_025450405.1. Classification (GTDB taxonomy): domain Bacteria; phylum Chloroflexota; class Ktedonobacteria; order Ktedonobacterales; family JADMIN01; genus JANWHL01. Next base: position 5,710 of record JANWHL010000138.1, on the reverse strand, counting down.
GATGAGGAGCCCGGTGTGGAAGGGGTGAGGCACGACCGGCGCCACCTCCAACACCCTTGCCGCCACCTGGCCGGGTGTGAGCTACCGAGTCACCGCCGGCGCCGGCGGATTGACGGCCCTCAGGCGCTATGCGCGCGTCACCGCGGCACGATCGGCAGCACCACGTGCGACGGGTGCGCCGCGTCGTGCGCAATCGTCTGTGTGGCGGACCGGAGCTCCGTCTCCTTCCAGAGCGGCCCTCCCGTCTGCGGATTGCGATCCCAGCGTGGGAAGCTGCCGCCCGTGATCTCCAAACGGATGCGGTGTCCCGCGCGGAAGAGCATGCTCGTGGCGAAGAGGTCAATGTGGTACTCGTATACCCGCCCCGGCTCAATCAGCGTCGCTGGCTCATGAACCCCCGCCCGGAAGCGCGCCCGCACGATCCCATCCGCGAGCGTCATCGCCCGGCCATCTGGGTGGACGTCAACCAGCCGTGCCACATAGTCCGTATCTGGCGCACTGCTCGCCGCCCAGAGTGTCACGCTCAGCGGACCCGTGACCTCGACATCGCCCTCCAGCGCCGGCGTCGTGTAGACCAGCACATCGGGGCGCGCCTCGATGGAACGCTGATCGCGCGGGCCGGGGCGATAGGCCGCATGCAGCAGCGTCGACCCGCCGATGGTGGGCACCGGATCGCGCGGGTCGTAGAGATAGCGGTCGGCCGGCTCGGCGCCCGGCGCGGCCGGAGAGAGCGTGCCATCGCCGTCGGCGGTGTTGGCGTGGCCGCCGCTGCGCAAATAGTACGGCGTCAGCACCGCGCGGCCGAGCGGCCACTCCCACTCGTCGCGCCAGACATTCTCGCCCATCACGAAGATCTTGATCGGCGCCCCCTGTTCGATGCCGTTGGGCGCGCCCTTCAGCCAGCGGTCGAACCAGAGCAGTTGCAGACTCTGGAAGTCGATCTGCCCGTTGATCAGCGCCGCCGACGCGCCGAAGCCAAAGTCCTCGTCGCCGATCAGCTCGCCGAAGACGCCATGGCTCCATGGACCGATCAACAGCTTCTGCGGCGCCGTGCCGCGCGCGGTGAGCGCGGCGAAGTTGCGCAACGTGCCGCCCAGGAAGATGTCGTACCATCCGCCCACGTGATAGGCCGGCACGTCGATCTGGTCATAGGCGTGCGCCACGCTCCCACGCCGCGCGAATTCTTCGTCGCCCAGCCGCGTGATTGACTCGGCCAGTTGGGCCTCACCGCCCACACGCCGCAGCGGACCGAACGCGTCCACGGGCAGTTCGCCATAGCCGGTCGTGGGCAGAGCGTCAAGCTCGCGGATCAGCCGGGCTACCGCCATGCCGATGGCCCGCGGATCGGGGTCGGCGGCGTAGCGCCGGAACGTGCTGTCGAGCGTCATGACGAGGTTCCAGTTCAGCGTCGTGCCCAGTTCGAGCGCCCCACCCCGCAGGAGCACCCCGTCGAGGGCGTCAGCCCACGTCTGCGCGGGCATGACCGCCTTCAGCGCCTCCGGCCGCTTGAGCGCCGCCGCCAATTGCGTGAAGCCGAAGTAGGAGATGCCATACATGCCGACCTGGCCGGTGCCGCCAGGCAGCCCCGCCGCCCACTCCACCGCGTCGCGGCCGTCATCCGCCTCGTGGATAAACGCGAACCACTCGCCCTCCGAGCGGAACCGGCCCCGCGTATCCTGGACGACCACCACATACCCACGCCGCGCCACCTGCACGGGATCGAGAATCGCCGCCCCCAGCGGCAGATCTTTGCCGTACGGCAGCCGCGTGAGCAGCACCGGCCACGTCCCCTCGCCCGCCGGCCGGTAGATGTTCGCGCGCAGCGTCACGCCGTCGCGCAGCCGCATGGGCACGTCGAACTCAACCGTGACGGATGGCGCGGTTTGCTGGCGGGGCGTGGGCGGTGTCGCGGCCATGGGTTCTCCCTCTCTGCGGTCGGTTGCGCGCTCGGGTGCGCCCCGCGCGCCGCGGTGCCTGGTAGCCGGATAGTAGCACCGGGCTGGTATGGAGTCAAACACCGCCAGCGCGAATCCAGCGCGAATCATGATAGCGCCGAGTTACCGACTCTGTAATACCGCCGAGCATCAATGGCGGCCAACCGGAGGCCGCCGCCCACCAGTGGAAGGGAGCAGCCCCTTGCGTGTGTCCTCATCTCGCGAGCGATCTGGCTCTCAACTCGCTGCGACTCTCGTCGGACGTCTGGCCCGCACCGGCTTGATCAGCCTCACTGGCCTGGCGCTCCTCGCCTTTGCCGCCTGTGACCTCATGCCCTCGGCGGCGACACCACCCACTCCCACGCACATCCCCTTCGGCGTCAGCGGCGTGGCCGTCACCGCCACGGCACCGGTCGACGGCCTCTGCGCGGCCAGCGTGCCCATCAGCTTCTCCGCGGCCATCAACGTCATACCCGGTGGCCCCGGCGGCGTCGTGACCTACCACTGGGCGCGGAGTGACGGCACAAGCACCGCCGCCGCGACCCTCAGCTTCGCGCCCGGCGGGGCCTCGCACACCGCCACATCGACCTGGACACTGCCGGCTTCCGCCGGCACTAGCGCGGCGCGCTGGACCACCCTGGTCGTCACGGCACCCGCTCCGCTCACCTCTCCCCAGGCCAATTTCACGCTCACCTGCTCGCCCCACGTCACCAGCGCCAGCGCCTCAGTCAGCCCAACGGTGTACAATTGCGGCAACGAGACCATGGTCTTCACTGGCGTCATCCACCTCTCGCCCACTGGCGGTGGCTCCATGACCTACCACTGGGTCCAGGACGACGCGACCGTGATCGGTCCCAAGACGGTCCACATTGCCCCCGGCACCACAACTCTCACGGTCACCACGGGCCGCGCGCAATTGCCCCACACCGGCTACTCCGTCTACTGGGACAAGTTAGTCGTCACCAGTCCAAATACCGTCACCTCGAACGAGTCATCCTATACCCTCACGTGCATCTAGCCCGGCGCTCACCGGCTCAGCGTGGTATCTCGGGTGGAATCCAGGGGAGCGCAAAGGCTCGCGATAACCAATGCCGCGGAGCCCCTGATCGATGGCGCGCCCCTGGATCCAGCAAGCCGCTCCAGCTTACGATCGCGCCGGCACCGGTCAGACCGGCGGGCCTGACGGGCCTGGGCTGTGCTATACTGGCCTCGACCGCGCCCAGCGGGGGCACGGATTCCGCTGGGGTATGGCGCTCTCGTCCCCGGCAGCTGGATCGCCCGCAACCGTGATCAGCCGGGGCGCCCAGGCCCATTCCACGCGCCCGGCGGGATCAAACCCAGGGGAGTCAATCCCCGAGGGGATCGAACCTGGCGGGGCAGAACGAGGCACGCCATGGGGGAGCGCAGGCGACCAGGACCGCCGACACGGCCGGCGCGGCCAGGACAAACCCGGCGCCAGGCGGCGGAGAGCGCGACGGGGGGGAGCGACGGCGTGGGCGATGCCGCGAGCGGACGGGGTTCGGCGCGTGGGAGCGCCACCAGGAGTACGGTCGATCTCCCAGAGTCCACGGCGACACTCGAGAGCCCCGAGGTCGCCGCTGGGCTCACCGCCGCGCTGCACGCCAATGGCCACGGCTCGCCCCGCCAGCGCCTGCTCGACATCGTGACGCGCTTCTCCCGTGCCCGCGTGCTCGTCGTCGGCGACATCGTGACTGACGAGTACATCATCGGCAACCCGGCCCGTATCTCGCGCGAGGCTCCCGTCCTGATCCTGGAGCACCGCGACGAATTTACGGTGCCCGGCGGCGCCACCAACCCCGGCGTAAACGCCCGCGACCTGGGGGCCGAGGTCTACCTCGCTGGCGTCGTCGGCGACGACCCTCCCGGCCACCGTCTGCGCGCCATCCTCACGGAGCGCGGCGTCCATCTCGACGGACTCTACACCGAGCCAGGCCGCCAGACCTCCACCAAGACCCGCATCCTCGCCGGCAGTTCCCAGGTGGTCCAGCAGCAGGTCGTCCGGGTGGACCGCGTGGATGGCTCAGCGCCCGGCCCCGATTACGAGCGTGCGCTCATCGCCTATCTCCTGCGCACCATCCCGACCGTGGACGCCCTCATCATCTCGGACTACGAATTCAGCGTCGCCACCCCCGCTGTCGTGGCCACCTGCCTCGCCCTCGCTCGTGAACACGGCAAAGTCCTGATCGTGGATTCGCATGGCGACCTGGCACGCTTCCAGGGCGCCACGGCCCTCACGCCCAACGAGCCGGAAGCGGCCACCAGTCTGGGCATGCGCATCACCGACCAGCGCAGTCTCGAGGACGCCGGCGAGCGCCTGCTGCGCGAAACCGCCGTGCGCGGCGTGCTCATCACCCGCGGCCGCGAGGGCATGAGCCTCTTCGAGCGCGATTGCGTTCCCCTGCACATCCCCGTCTCCAATCTCACCCAGGTGGCCGATGCCACCGGCGCGGGCGACACGGTCTCCGCCACGTTCACGTTGGCACTCATGGCCGGCGCCACCATGCCCGAGGCCGCCGTCCTCTCCACCCTCGCCGCCGGCATCGTCGTGCGCCGCCTCGGCTGCGCCACCACCACTCCGGCCGAGCTCTCCGACTCCATCGTCGAGTTCATTCGGGTGTGATGCCCATGGGCCGCGTACTCGACCACTCCGACCTGCTCGCCTGGGTGCGCGACCGCCGCGCGGCGGGGCTGCGCCTCGTGCTCACCAACGGCGTCTTCGACCTCCCACACGTCGGCCACGTCCGCTACCTCTGCCAGGCCCGCGAGCAGGGCGACGCCCTCCTGGTCGGCGTGAACTCCGACGCCGCCACCCGCCAGTTGAAGGGGCCGGGCCGTCCGCTGGTGCCGGCCGCGGAGCGCGCCGAGCTCCTCGCCGCGCTGCGCTGCGTGGACGCCGTCACGATCTTCGATGACGTAACCGCCCGCGCGCTGGTGGAGACGGTCCGGCCCGCGGTGTACGCCAAGGGTGGTGATTACGCCGGCGCCGACGCGGCAGGAGAATTGCTTGTCGCTAGTCCGGCGGATCTTCGGCGACTGGCCGCGGGCGACGTTCCGGCCGCGGGCCCGCTCGCCGAGCTCTGGGCGCGGCTGCCCGAGGCCCCGGCGGTCGCGGCCTACGGGGGCACGATCTGTCTGATCCCCTATCTCCCGGATCACTCGACCAGCGCCCTCATCCAGCGCATCGTGAAGAGCCAGCACGCCACCTAGCGTCCAGAGCGGGAGCCAGAGCGATGAGCGCGTACACACAGAGGGACACGCGCCGCCATCCCCCGATCTCTGCCCCGACGCACACGCACCGCGCCGGAACACCGCGCCGGTCCAAGCCGAGTCAGACCCAACACCGGCGGCCCAGCCGCGTCCGTGCCGCACGCGTCGTGGCGCCCGCGCCCACCGTGACGGCGCGGCGACTGCCCCTCCGCGTGCCCGCCCAGCCAAACCTGGAGACGCCCCCGGCCGTTGGGCCGGTCGCCGCGCCCACCGGCGCGCCTGCGGACACGACCGCCGTTCCTGCACCCACCGCCACTATCGCGTCGGAGCGGCACCGCATCGCCTCGTCGGCGGCCGTCATCATGCTCGGCGGCCTGCTCAGCAGCTTCCTCGGGATGATCCGCCTCGAAGCCCTCAACGCCCACTTCTATGGACTCGCCAGCGGCGCGTTCACCTTTGGCCTTCGTCCGATCATCCAGGCCAGCGATCTCCTCATTTCCGGCTTGACCACCGGCGCCTTGATCCCCACTTTCGTGGACTACTCGGCC
>JANWHL010000137.1 GCA_025450405.1 Ktedonobacterales bacterium | reverse complement strand
GCGGTACAGCCGCCTGGGTGTTCACCAGGCGGACGTCGCCGCGCAATCGCGGTGGATGGCGGCATTACCTGGACACGAGAATCAAGACACGTGAATCAACAAGAAGGGGACTTCGTATGGCATCGGGCAAGACCGCATCTGACATCCTGATCGAGCGGCTGATCGACTGGGGTGTCGACACCATTTTCGGCCTCCCAGGAGATGGCATCAACGGCATCATGGAGTCGCTGCGCACGCATCAGGACCAGATCACCTTCATCCAGGACCGCCACGAGGAGGCCTCGGCCTTCGCCGCGTGCGCCTACGCCAAGTTCACTGGCAAGCTCGGCGTCTGTCTGGCCACCAGCGGCCCCGGTGCCATCCACCTGCTGAACGGCCTGTACGACGCCAAGCTGGATGGCGCGCCGGTTCTGGCACTGACTGGCCAGCAGTATAGCGACCTCCTCGGCCTCAGCTATCAGCAGGAGGTCGATCTCGTCCGGCTCTTCGCCGATGTCGCCGCGTTCGACCAGCAGGTCCAGGGGTCCACCGATGTTGCCAACCTGGTGGACACCGCCTGCCGCACCGCGCTCTCCAAGCACACCGTTGCCCACATCACCTTCCCCATCGACTATCAGGTGGCGCCGGCCAAAGAGGGATTCTACAGCCACCACGGCGGCCCGCCCAAGACGCCCGACCAGGTCTGGGATTTCCAGCCGAGCTTCTTCAGCCAGAACGGCCGCACCACCGGCGGGGCCAACGACCACGCCGCCGCGACGCCCGCCCAGGCCACGCTTCAGCAGGCCGCCGACCTCCTCAACGCCGGTAAGAAGGTGGCGATCCTTGTGGGCCACGGTGCCATCGGCGCGCGGCACGAGGTGGAGCAGCTGGCCGACCTGCTCGGCGCGCCGGTCGTCAAGGCGCTGCTCGGCAAGTCGGTCCTCCCCGACGATAGCCCCTTCACCACGGGCGGCATCGGGCTGGTGGGCACGCGGCCCAGCGAGGACGTCATGGAACGGTGCGACACGCTGCTCATCGTCGGCTCCTCATTCCCGTATCCGAACTTTCTCCCCAGGCCCGACAAAGCCCGCGGCGTGCAGATTGACATCGACCAGACGCGCATCGGCCTGCGGTTCCCCGTCGAGGTCGGGCTGGTCGGCGACGCGCGTGCCACGCTGCTCGGCCTGATCCCGTTGCTGCGGCGCAAGACCGACCGCGGCTTTCTGGAGAAGGCCCAGCATGGCATGAAGGACTGGCACGCGCGCCTGGAGTGGGCGGGCACGCAGGATACGCGGCCGCTCAAGCCCGAAGTGGTGGCCTGGACGCTGGGCGAGCTCGCCGCCCCCGACGCCATCATCACCGGGGACAGCGGCACCAACACCACCTGGATCGCCCGCAACTTCCTGATCAAGGCGGGGCAGATGTTCTCGTGCTCGGGCAATCTGGCCACCATGGCGCCTGGCCTGCCCTATGCCATCGGGGCGCAGGTGGCCTATCCCGGCCGCCAGGTGATCGCCTTTGTCGGCGACGGTGGCTTCACCATGCTGATGGGTGAGCTGATGACCGCCGTCAAATACAACCTGCCGATCAAGGTCGTCATCATCAAGAACAACGTGCTCGGCCAGATCAAATGGGAGCAGATCGTCTTCCTCGGCAATCCCGAGTTCGGCGTGGAGCTCCAGCCCGCCGATTTCGCCGCCTATGCGCGCGCCGTGGGCGCCGAGGGCTTCACCGTGGACGACCCCGCCAAGATCAAGGACACCATGCGCGATTTCCTCGCCTCGCCGGGGCCGGCCGTGCTCCAGGCCGTCGTCGACCCCAATGAGCCGCCCATGCCGGCCAAGATCAAGCCCGAGCAGGCCAAGCACTTCGCCGAGGCGCTGATCCGCGGCCAGCCCAACGCCCCGCGGATCGCGCTCACCGCCTTCCGGGACAAGATCGGTGAGGACATCCACTACCTCACCGGCAAGCCGTAGGGGGAGCTTGCTATGGCGCTGAAGTTGCCGACGCGCGCGCCAGAGGACTGGCTCGAGTTCGTGGGGGAGCTGGGCGAAAGCCCGGCCCTCCGCCGGCTCTGGCCGGGGGCCCGTCCGCGTGGTCCCTGGCGGCGCGCCACGCGCGGCCTGCGGGGGCTGGTCCCGCGGAGGGTCTGGGCGCTGCTGCCGCGCCGGATCGGCCGCGAGGGGCTGGTGCTCGAACGGCACCTGCGCGAGGGGCGCTTCCAGCGCGGACTCGCGCTCATCACGGCGTTCGCCGGTCTGCTGAGCGGCCTGGAGGTGGCCCTGGAGCATGTCCGCGGCAGCTATGGCCAGCGCGTCATGTACGCCCCGGTGCTGAGCGGTCCGCTGCTGGTTGTGGCGGCTGTCTGGGCCGTGTTTAGCCGGCGCGCCGCGCGGGTGATGCTGCCGGTGGTCGCGCTCTTCAACATCGCCAATGGCGTGGTGGGCTTCGTCTTCCACGTCCGTGGGGTCCAGCGCAAACCCGGCGGGTGGCGCCTGCCCGTCTTCAACATCGTGATGGGCCCGCCGCTCTTCGCGCCGCTGCTCTTCGCCATCAGCGGCTTCCTGGGGCTGATCACCAGCTTCCTGCGCCGCGGCGATGATCCCGTCTTCACACGCGCTGGCGCCCCCTGGCTGGCGCGACGGCCCGCGTGGGCGCGCTGGCTGCCGCGCTCGCTCGCCCGCGAGGGCATCGCGCTGGACCAGGACATCCGCGAGGGCCGCTTCCAGCGCCTGCTGGGCGGTGCCGTGGCGGTCTTCGCCGTCTTCAACGGCGCGGAGGCCCTGTATTCGCACTACAAGAACAACTTCACCAACCGTCTCGAATGGAGCCCGATCCTGCTGACGCCCCTGCTCATTGGGGCAGGCCTGGGCACCATCTGGAGCCGCACCGTCGGGCGCGTGGTGCTGCCCATAGCGGCCGCGCTCTCCCTGGTGACGGGGACCGTCGGCTTCGTGCTCCATGTCCGCGGCGTCGCGCGCATGCCGGGCGGCATCAAACACCCCTGGTACAACCTCGAGTACGGCCCGCCACTCTTCGCGCCGCTGCTCTTTGCCGCCACCGGCTTTCTGGGCCTGCTGGCGAGCCTGCTCCGGAGGGGGCCATGACCACCACCGCCGATACCACCGCTCCGGGCCCCGCGGGCGCTCCGGGCGCGACGCCGAGCGCCGCCCCTGGCGTGGACCCTGGCCTGGCCCCCGCCGCCGAGACCGACCGGCTCCCGCGCGACCCGCGCACCGGCGATCCCATCCCCCCGCGTGCGCAACCGGGCTACTATCCCGACTGGCACGCCCTCGACCAGCAGGCCTTCTGGGACGCCGCGACACGCGACGTGGTCCGCGACCGCGTGGACCACGTGCCGCCCATCCGTTTCTTCCGCGTGCCGGGCGAGCTCGCGTTCGCGCGCGCCGTCTTCGACCGGCTGCTCCCCCAGGACGACCGCGATCCCGAGCACCGCATTTCCATCGTCAACTATGTGGACGAGATCCTCTACGAGCGGCGCATCCCCGGCTACCGCTTCGTCCATATGCCCCCCGACCAGGAAGTGTATCGCCTGGGCTTTCAGGGCATCGAGGCCATCGCCCGACACCTCTACCAGCGCGGGTTCGTGGAGCTCGATTCGCTCGCCCAGGACCACGTGCTCAAGACCCTTCATGACACCAATCCGCCCGCCGGCCAGGAGATCTGGCAGCAGCTGAGTGTCCGCCATTTCTGGCTGCTGCTGCTGGACCACGCCATCGAGGCGTACTACGCCCATCCCTACGCCTGGGACGAGATCGGCTTCGGCGGGCCGGCCTACCCCCGTGGCTACATGCGGCTGCTGCGCGGTGAGCCCGAGCCCTGGGAGAGCGCCGAGCGCCGCTACGCGTGGGATCCCCCGCCAGCCTCGCTCTCCGGCGGGTTCACGCCCATCGGCGGCGAGAATCCGCTCGACGAGCAGCTCCACGGCAAGGTGCCGACGCCGGGCCAGCAGGGGACGCACTAGGTGGGAGGAGACCTCACCCCCAGCCCCCAGTGGGGGACCCCAGCCCCTCTCCCACGAGGAGAGGGGAGCCGCGCAGAGGGCCACGACGCGGGTGGCCAAGGGCGGGCGCCGTGGTGGGGCGAGGCGGAATTGAAGTTCCGCGTGTAATTCCTGGCTGGCGGGCGTCGTAGTTTGGCGAGGAGGCGCCGTGAACGACGCGGCTCATAGGCGATGCGGATGGATTACCCGCTTTCTCTGAGGTTAATGCGCATGAGGATGCAAAATGTGGTTGCCAGCGCGAAGGAGGATCACGAGTGAAGACGCCGCTCTTCGGCGCGTTCGATGGCGCGAAACCGGGCCATCACCAGGTTGGCCCCATGCAGACCGTCGATCTGCCCATGCGCCGGTTCGCACCTGGCGAGGAGGTGGATTTCGTCATCGTCGGCCTGGGGGCCGGCGGCGGCGTGCTGCTGCAGCGGTTGGCCCGCGCCGGCTTCCGGGTGGTCGGCTTCGATGCTGGTCCCTTCTGGAACACCGAGCGTGATTGGGTGAGCGACGAGGCCGGCTCGCGCAAACTCTACTGGAATGAGCTCCGGCTCACCGGCGGTGACGATCCCCTCACACTCGGCGCCAACAACAGCGGCCAGGGCGTCGGCGGCAGCACGGTCCACTGGGCCGGGTTCACGCCGCGCCTGCATCCCTCCGACTTTCGCACCCACAGCGCGGATGGCGTGGGGGTGGATTGGCCCATCGCGTATGAAGACCTGCGGCCATATTACGAGCTGATGGAGCTGGAGATTCCCGTCGCCGGCCCGGCGTACTTCCCCTGGGGCGAGCCGCACGGCTACGCCTATGGGCCGCATCCCATCGGCGGCGTCGCGGCCACGCTGGTCGACGGCTGCACGCGCCTGGGCATTCCCGTCGTCGCCGGCGGCCCCGTCGCCATCCTCTCCGGCTCGCGCGGCGACCGTCCCCACTGCATCTACCGCGGCTTCTGCATCCAGGGCTGCAAGGTGGGCGCCAAGCAGAGCACGCTCGTCTCGCACATCCCCGACGCCATCGCCCACGGCGCCGAGATCCGCGCCGACCGCATGGTGGCGCGCGTCAACCTGGGTCCGGACAACCTGGTCACCGGCGTCACCTACCTCGATCCCGACCTGCGCGAGCGCGAGCAGCGCGCCCGGGTCGTCATCGTGTGCGGCTACTCCATCGAGACGCCGCGGCTGCTGTTCAACTCCGCCTGCCCCGGCTATGAGGATGGGCTGGCCAACTCCAGCGGGACCGTCGGCAAGTATCTCATGGCCCAGGCCGGCAACGTGGTCATGGGACGTTTCGCCACGCCGATCCGCATGTACAAAGCGCCGCCCGCCAACGCCCTGACCGAGGCGTTTTACGAGACCGACCCCGCGCGCGGCTTCGCCCGCGGCTTCGCCATCCAGAGTGTCGGCCCGCTGCCGATCACCTTCGCCAAGGAGATGACGGTCGCCAAGGGCGCCTGGGGCTGGGGTCTGCGCGCCG
>JANWHL010000136.1 GCA_025450405.1 Ktedonobacterales bacterium | reverse complement strand
GGCACGTACCCTGGCGCGACGCGGCGGCGGGGTGATTCTGGACCGGTCGAGCTGGTGTAATCCTGTGGCCCTGTAACGCGGGCTCGGCCGCTTATGGCCGACCCCGCGCGTCATGACCGCCCGGCGCGGCGTTGGAGAGAACCTGACCATTGTGAGCCGGCGCGCGCGCCGGCCGCTTTCGGTGAGAAGCGATAAAGCCGCCGAGGCCACCACGCCCGAGATCGCAACCGAGGATGCGCCCGTGGATGCGGACACGCTCGCCGTGGCCGTGGCTGGCACGCGCCCGTGGGTCTACGCGGTGAGTGATGGAGGTGTCCTCGCCGTCATCCTCTATCCGATGATGTTCAAGCCATTCTGACGCACGCGCCGCGACGGCATTACCGATTGCTTTCGGCGCTCGGGCCTTCCGTGTGCCGCCCCTCCGCGTCCAGGAAGGCACGGGCCAGATAGAGCGCCGCGATGACTCGGGCATCACGCAGCCGGCCAGAGGCGATCAGCGTCGCGAACGTGCGCAGGGGGACGCGCAGGATGCCGATGGCGTAGTCCTCGTCGCCGGGCAATAGGCTTGGCTTGAGGTCGCGTCCCAGGTAGACGAAGGTGCGCACGGCGAGATATTTCGACCACGGGCGGAGCTCGCCCAGGAAGTCAAGTCTGCCCGCTTGATAGCCAACTTCCTCGCGCAGCTCGAGATTTGCCCGCTCGCGCTGATCCTCGTCCGCGCCCAGTGTGCCCCCTGGCAGGACGACCACCTCGTCGCCGAACGCGGGTGACGGCTCGACCGCCAGCAGCACCTCACTGTTGGCGTCGATCGCTACCACCACGACCTCGTCGTCGCTGGTCACGTAGACATCGCCGCGGGAATCCCGGCGAAGCTGAAAATAGTCGGACTCGTCGGCCACCGCGCACATCCTCTCGTCTCGCTCGCCGTCGTGCTCGCTGGGCTGCATCAGTTACGCACATGGCCGCCCGTCGCGCCACGTCCGCCAATCGGGCTGACGTGGTCAAACGATCATTGGCTTCCTCGCTCGCGCGCTCTTTACAGCCGCTCGCCGTCATGATAGGATCGCCCCGTTGTCCTGGTGGAGACGGATTCAAGCGGGGCGAGTACGCTGGGGGAAACGATGACGGCGAACGCGGCGGATGGGCCGGACGCGTCGAAGGATGAGATCTATCGGGTTGGCGTCACCGGTCATCGGACCGTGGCACACCCGGACGCGGTGGCGCGCGCCTGCCGGAGTGTCCTCCAGGAGATCATGCGCCTCCATCCACGCGCGGTGGTCTGCTCGTCGCTCGCGCCCGGTGCCGATTGCATCTGCGCGGAGCAGGCACTCGCGCTGGGGATGCCCATCGAGGCGGTCATTCCGTACGCGAGCTACCTGGACGATTTCACTACGCCGGCGGATCGCGCGCTCTACGAGCGCTTGCGGTCAGCGGCGCATGTCATCACCATGCCGTATGAAGAGTTCAACGACGGGAACTACCTCGCCGCCGGGCTCTGGATGCTCGACAATTCACAGCTGCTGCTGGCCATCTGGAACGGCCGGGACGTGCCGCGGCGCCCGGGCGGCACCGCCGACATGGTGGCCCGCGCGCGCCAGCGTGGCCTGCCCGTCCGTGTGGTCGCCGCCGAGCGCGGCGCCGATCCGGGGATGACCGTGGGCCATGGGGCCGGGGAAGGGGGACACGACGTGGATTCCCACGTGTTCGAGCAGTACAAGTTGATCGTGGAGGATTCCGCCCGCCTGAGCGACCGCCGCCAGACCATCAACAACCTCTATCTCTCGGCCAATTCGCTGCTGCTTGGCGGCGTGGCGGTGCTGGTTCAGTTGAGCCAACTGAAGAATCCGCTGGAACTGCTGCTTATCGTCCTCATCGCCGTGGCGGGTTCGGCGCTGTGTCTCGATTGGCGGCGCGTGGTGCCGCAGTACAAGCGGCTGCTGGATCTACGCTTCAGCATCCTGCGGGAGATGGAGGAGTCGCCGGATTTCCCCGCGCCCAAGAAATTGTACGTGACTGAGTCCGCCAGGCTCTACAACCAGAAGGGCCTCTTCGCCAACTTCTCCGATGTGGAGTCGAATATCCCCGTGGTCTTCCTGGTCATTTATGTGATCGCGGTGGCGGCGATGTTCGCGCTCAAGTACGCCGATATCGTCGCGCAATTCTCCACCTGGGGCATCCCGCTGCCGCACTGAACCACGCGCGGTCACGGGCCTCTCGGGGGCGCTAGCATTCCTCGTTGGCTATGGCTTGCTCGAACGCCGCTCGCCCTTCACTGTCCCGAATCCCGAGCGCACGCGGCAAACGCGTTACTACCTGGCCGACAACTACCTCGCATTCTGGTTTCGCTTTGTGCTGCCCAATCGCTCGGCACTGGAGCAGGGCCAGGCGCGTTACGTCTGGGAGGCCAGAATCCAGCCTCAGCTCAGCTCGTACATGGGGCCACGTTTCGAGGAGCTGTGCCGCCAGTACATCTGGCTACGCCCGGAGCGCTGGGGACACCCCATCGGCGAGTTGAGCGTCTGGTGGCGGGCCAACGACGAGCTGGAGATCGTTGGCCACGACGGCGGCGTGGTGGTGCTGGCGGCCGAAGCCAAATGGCGCAATGACCCGGTTGATATGGACGTCCTCCAGACGCTTCAGCGGCGGGTCGCGCTGCTGCCCCGGGTCCCGCCGGCCGCGCGGCGCGCGGTGTCCGCGAACCGGGCGCGCCGCGCCCGGAGGCCGTGCGGTCACCCTATCTGCTCCTGCTCACCCTCGACGACCTGCTGCCGTGAGGGTGCGCGCGCAGATGGCGAAACGTTTGGCACCCCGTCCTTCGTGGCACTTGTCCCGCATTCCCAAACGTCACGGTTTCCCAGGCGTCACGGTCTCCCACTCATCGTGCGGTTGCGATATGCGTATACGTATGTTATACTAGTGCACACGCCGTCTCTCCAGGTCAAGGAGAAGCACATGATGCCGAACAAAACAATCTACGTTGCTGAGGCCGATGCCCCCGTCTTCGACAAGGCGCAAGCCCTGGCCGGCGGTAATCTCTCGGCCGCCATCGCCCAGGCCATCCGCCAGTTCGTGTCCATCCGCCAGTCCGCGGCCACCGAGGGCGCGGAGAGTAGTGCGGACGCCAGCGAGGAAATCATCCTCGCCGTGACAGAAGAGGGCATCCGCACCAAGAAGCGCTTCCGCGGACGCCTGATCGCCGCCCAACGGTTACCTGCCGCCGCGGGCGATAGCGAGCTCCGGTATCGAGTCTATCAGTCAGAGAAGGGCAAGTTCGTCGTATGGAGCCGGTCTGGCCAGGGTTGGTCGGGGGACTGGTGGCGCGCGCAAACGCGTCTGGACATCTTCGATACCGTCGAGGATCTGCACGGCAACATCCCTGTTGCCCTCTACGCGCGGGTGCTGCGGGTGACCGAATCTGGATCGGACATCGAAGACCTCGACGTCTGAGCACGATCTCGACGTCTGACCACCCCGACGTCAGCCCGTCTGGCGACCTACCAGCGCTCCCAGTGCCGCGCGCAGGCGATCGAGGCTCGCCGGGTCCAGCACCGAGACGGCAACGCACCCGAAACCCGGTGCGAGCCCGCGCAGATGTTCCTCGGCCGTTGCCGCATCGCTCGGGAGCTCGTCGTAGCGCGTGCCGACGACCAGCGCTGGGCGGAAGGTCGCGGCTCCAGCCTGGCGGGCGCGCGCGCCACCCGTGCGCTGCCATGCCGCCTCGGCGTAGAGTGCCAACAGATCCGGCTTGAGTGACACCTCCTTGTCACGAACGACCACCTCGGCGTGCGTCACCTGGTGCGCGCGGCACCAGCGGATCAGCGCGTCGCGGGTCGCGTCGTCGCCACTCGTGACCACCAGGCCGCCCCTGGCACGCGGCCGGATGCTGATCGGCAGCGGCCGTGGCACGATCTGGACGCCGCCCGCAGCCAGCGCCGCCCGCAGCACGGCGACCTGTCCCAGCGACGCGTCCGCCAGGTCCTGCGCGAGCAGAATCGCCTCGGCGCGTCGCGCCGCCTCTGCCAGCCCTGTTCCGTCCGTGCCGTCCAACGTCGCGATGGCGATGCTGGCCTCCAGCGCCCCACCCAGCGGCACGATAGGGTCTGGCGGATCGCCTGGCGGGATCGCGGCTCCCCCACCCTCCCCCGCGCGCTGAGCGGCGAGCTCCGTGACCAGCGACCGCTTCCCGACGCCGGGCAGCCCGAGCAGCGCCAGACGCGCACGTCGCACGCTGGGCCCGCGCGCGCGGGCCGGATGCGAGACGTTCGCGGGCGCGGCACGTGCCACTTTTGGGGTCGCCGGCGCCGAAGGCGCACTCCCATCGCGGCCCACGCCCGACACATGCCCCGCAGGTTCCGCGGTCGGGGCGGCGCTGTCGGTCCGGGGGCCAGCTCGGGCCGGACCGCCCTCGGACCTGGGCGCCGTGCCAACATCGCCGGAGTCGCCCACGGGCCGGGGTCGGTGCTCCAGATAATACGTGTAGTTGCCGCGGTATTCGCGGATGGTCCCGTCGCCAGGCAATTCGAGGATGCGGTCCACGGCGTTATCCAGCAGGTAGCGGTCGTGCGAGACGATCACCGCCGTCCCCTGGAAGGTCTGCAGCGCCGATTCGAGCACCTCGGCGGAGGCGATGTCGATGTTGTTGGTGGGTTCGTCCAGCACCAGCAGGTTGTAGCCGCCCAGCATCAGCCGCTCGAACTGGAGCCGGCTCTTCTGCCCGCCGCTCAGCTTGCCGATTGGCGCGTGCATGTCCTCGTAGGTCAGCAGCAGCTTGCGTAGCCGATTGATGCCCGCCTGTTCAGTCAGGGCGGCACGCTGGCGGATCCACGCCAGCGGCGTCTCGTCCGGTGGCAGGGTCTCCTGCTCCTGGGCGTAGTAGCCCAACCGCACGTTCACGCCCTGGCGCAGCTCGCCCCCAGCCGGCGGAATGAGACCGGCGGCGACGCGCAGCAGGGTGCTCTTGCCGCTGCCATTTGGCCCGACGATGCCCACACGCTCGCCAAAGGCGACATCGAAGCCCACGTGCGCGAGCAGGGTCCTCGGCTCGCGCGGCGCGCCCACGCCCTCGCCGTCGGGACCAGCGCCTGGTCCGCCCAAACTCACGGTGAGGTCGCGCGCCGTCAGCACCTTGCGACTGCCCTCGTGCCGTCCAAAATCGAGCTTGATGCGCCGCCGCACCAGCCGCGGGCGGTCGATCATTTCCTCGCGCATGCGCGCAACCTGCTTCTTCATGTTCTCGGCGCGGCCCGCGAACTTGGGGTTCTGCCTGGCCCACTGAATCAGGCGATACATCGCCTCCTCGTGGCGTTTCAGGTCGGTCAGCTGGACCTGGTAGATCTCGCGCCGCCGCTGGAGGTGCGCCTCTTTCAGGTCCACATAGGCGGTATAGCCGCCCTCCCACGTGCTAAGCGCGCCGTCCTCGATCTCCAAGGTGCGCCGCGCCACACGGTCCAGCAGGTAGCGGTCGTGCGAGATCACCGCGACCGCGCCGGAGTATTCGCGGATGTACTCTTCGAGGAACGCCTTGCCCTCGAAGTCGAGGTGATTGTCGGGCTCGTCCAGCAGCAGGACGTTCGGCTCGGTCAGCAGCAGCCGCGCTAGCCCGATGAGCTTCTTCTGGCCGCCGCTCAGCCGCTCGGCCTCGATGGCGAGCATGTCGCCGTGGAAGCCGAGCCCCGCCAGCACGCGCCGCACCCGCGCGTCGTGGTCGTAGCCGCCCAGCTCTTCGTAGCGATGTTGGGCCGTGCCGTACTCCGCCAGCAGCGCGTCGACATCTGCCCCGCCGGCCGAAGCGCCGGCCAGTTCGCCCTCGATGGTGGCCAGCCGCGGGCCTAGCGCGGCGATCTCCTCGTGGGCGCCGGCCACGGCATCGTGGACGGTGAGCCCGGCGGCGAAGTGCGGCTCCTGGACGAGATAGCCGATGGTCAATCCCTTGCTGTAGGTGATTGTCCCCTCGTCGGGCTTCTCCTGGCCGGCGAGGACGCGGAGCAGTGTGGACTTGCCCGCGCCATTCTCGCCGACCACGCCGATCCGCTCGCCGGACGTGATGTCCACCGAGAGGTCACTGAAGATTGTCCGGCCGCCGTAGTCCACGGCGATGCCGTTCGCACTGATGAGAAGCACGTCCCGACTCCTGATCGCCCCTACCAGGTGGGCAGCCGCTTCAGCTCCGGCGGCCGCATCATGGGAAGGTAGTGGAAGGCCTCGGCCGCCGCCAGACCGACCTCGGCGCCCACCGCTGCCGCCCGCGCGCGGATCATGCCCTCGATGTCCCGGTCACCCATCTGGCTCCGGTGGCAGCGCAGCGCCGCGACCTTCTTCTCCAGTGTCGACGAGATGTCCACATAATAGTTCGGCTGGTCGGTCCCGAAGAAGTAGATATTGTGGACGCGGTGCTCGGTGAGGCCTTCGTCTTCGCCGCCGTTCAACTGCTCGGGGAAGTACATATGGTCGCGCGCGGCGGCCACGGCGTCCAGCGCCGTCATCCCCACCGCGCGGTGGTCGGGATGGATCTGGTAGCGCTGCCAGGGATCGAACGTCAGCACCACGTCCGGCCGGCCCTGGCGGATCACCAGCGCCAGCTCGCGCCGAAACGCCAGGCTCACCTCCACCTCGCCATCGTGGTGGCCGAGGAACGTCACTTCCTCCACACCCAGCGCGCGGGCCGCGTCCCGCTGCTCGGCCCGGCGTGTCGCCGCCAGCGCCTCGGGCACCGCGGCGCGGTCGCTGCTGCCCTTGTCGCCGCTGGTCGCCAGCACATATTGCACCCGGTAGCCGCTCGCGGCGAAGCGCGCCACCGTCCCGCCCGAGGTGAACTCCGCGTCGTCTGGATGCGCCATGATCACCATGACGCGCGCCCGCGCGTCCGTCTCTGGTGCCGTTCCTGTCTCGGTCATGCCGATGCCACTCCCACTCTTCCCAAGCAACGATGCCGCCCAAGCCCGGGCGCGCACCCACGATCTCCCATCGCGATTCCGCGATCGCTTCCCAGCGAGTCCGCGCCACGGAGGACGCGCCGGCCGCGTTCCCCTATCTTCTCACACGTCAGCCGCGATCCGCTTGGCCTCCACTCGGGATCCACCGCGCGTCCCACCACGGGCGTTCTGTGTCTGGCCGCGGCCATTCGCGGCCGCCCGTGGTTGCGGCGGATGGCGCCGGGCGATATACTTCCCAGGTGGAAGTGTTGAGCCGGACGCGACGGTGCCGCCGCCCACGCGGATCGTGGACGCGGTCCATGGACGCGGATCATGAGCGCCGTCAGAGCCGTCAGCGCGGCAGCGTAGAGAGTCGTCGAGAATCGTTCATGAGCGTAGACCCCCAGACCAGTCCCGCGACCGGCATTGATCCCGCCACATTCCGCCGCGTCCTCGGCCACTTCGCCACCGGTGTCACCGTCGTCACCACGCGCCAGAGTGGTCGCCGCGCCGGTATCACCGTCAACGCCTTCTGCTCCGTCTCGCTCGACCCGCCACTCGTGCTCGTCTGCGTCGAGCATACCAACTACACCCATGACCTGTTGCTGGAGACTGGCTACTTCGCCGCCAATTTTCTGAGCGCCGACCAGGCGTCGGTCTCGCGCTGCTTCGCCGGCCGCGGGCCGGCGAAATATCAGGACTTCTGCGGCGTCGCCACCCACACCGAGGCCACGGGCGCGCCGGTCTTCGACGATTGCCTGGCCTGGGTAGATTGCCGGATCGTCGCCGTCTATCCTGGCGGCGATCACAGCATTCTCATCGGCCGCGTGGAGGCGCTGGGCAGCCGCGAAGCGACTCCGCTGCTCTTCTATGGCACGCGCTATGGCCGCCTCGTCCCCCAGGAACTCGACCTCGGTCCCAGCACCGAGACGCTCAGCGCGCCCGATGCGCCCGCCATGCCAGCGGCGACCGCCCCGCCTGAGCGCCCCCGCATCTGACGTCCGCTCGTCCGCTCGGTCGAAAGGATGGCCGCCAATTTCGCCCGCCCACGCCCTCGAATCGCCGCTCCGCGCCACGCTGGGCGCCCGCGCGGCCCCGCGCTCGCTGGCCGGCCGCGCCCGCGATCTGGCGGTGCTCCAGGACGAGATGC
This sequence comes from Ktedonobacterales bacterium, assembly GCA_025450405.1. Lineage (GTDB taxonomy): Bacteria > Chloroflexota > Ktedonobacteria > Ktedonobacterales > JADMIN01 > JANWHL01. The sequence goes on along the minus strand of JANWHL010000136.1, from coordinate 3,581 downwards.
GCGCCTGTCACCGCTGTGTGGACGCCGGCTATCTGGAGCGCGCCGATCCCGTCGCGGGTTATCGCGGGCGGGTGACCGATCGTGTCATGCTCATCGGGCAGGCGCCGGGGCATGTCTCGGTGGAGCGCGGCCTGCCCTTCAGCGGGCCAGGCGGCCGCATCCTGCAAGGGTGGCTGGTGCGCGCCGGTTTCGCGCCCGAGGACTTCCGCGGCCGTGTCTACATCTCTGCGCTCACGCGCTGCGACCCCGGCCGCGCGCCGCGCGGCGGCGGCGACCGCAAGCCCTCGCCACCCGAGGTCGCCCTCTGCCGGCCCTATCTGCTACGCGAGCTGGCACTGGTGCGCCCGCGCATCATCGTGCTGGTCGGCGCAATGGCGATCGCCGCCTTTTTGGGACCCCGGCGGCTGGAGGATGTGATCGGTGAGGGATTCGAGGAGCATGGCGCGCACCTGCTGCCGCTGCCGCATCCCTCCGGCGTCAGCCGCTGGCTGAACGATCCGAAGCATCAGGCGCTGCTTACACGTGCGCTAGATCGCCTCGCCGCCTGGCGCGTCGAACCGGACGCCGCTGGGCTGGACGCCGCTGGGCTGGACGCCGCCGAGCTGGACGCCGCCGAGCGGACCTCCGGTAAGCTGGATCTTGGGCGTCGCGCCGCAACCGCGGCTGGCGAGCCCACCACGATCCCGGCGGGTAGAGATCACGTCGTTCGACGGTCCATCCCGCCCGTGAGACCTACGCCATCCGCCGTCTGACACCTGACCGGCGCGGCGCGAGTGCCGCCGCCACGTTCATCCCGCACGAATGGAGCGCCCACGTGACCGAGACCACCGAGACTCCCCAGCAGCCCAAGCGGGTCCTGATCGTCATGGCCCACCCCGACGACGGCGAGTTCGGCGCCGGGGGCACCATCGCCCGCTTCACCGCCGAGGGCGCCGACGTCTACTATTGCCTGGTCACCGATGGCCAGGTGGGCGATTCCGGCAATGAGACGATCACTAGCGAGGAGCTCGCCCACGTTCGCCAGGATGAGGCACGCGCCGCCGCCCGCGCGCTGGGCGTGCGCAACGAGGTCATCTTCCTGCACTACTGGGATTCACGCCTCGAGCCCACGCTGGAGCTGCGCCACGACATTGCGCGGGTCATCCGCCAGGTGCGACCCGATGTGGTGATCTGCCAGGATCCCACCACGCGCTGGTCCGGCCAAGGCTACATCAACCACCCCGACCACCGTGCCGCTGGCGAGGCCACCCTCGCGGCTATCATGCCGCTCGCTGGCACCCGGCTGGCGATGCCGGTGGAGTCGGCCGAGGGCCTGAAAACCCACAATGTCAAGGAAATCTATATGACCGGCACGCAGGTGGCCGACCGCTGGGTGGATATCAGCGGCTATCTCGACGCCAAGGTCGCCGCGCTGCGCGCCCACAAGAGCCAGATGGGCGACTGGGACCCCGCCGAGGGTGTGACGCGCTGGGCCGAGGAAAACGGCAACACGGCGCGCAAGCACGGCCACGATATCAAGCAGGCCGAGCAGTTCAAGTACATCAAGATGGGCGACTGATTGGCAATCGGCGGCGGATCGCGATCAGGACGGGCGAGTGACCGCGGGCGGCACCTGTCCAGGCGTGAGGCGCTCGTCCCCAGGCCCGTGATCCGTCTGGCCCGTCTAACCCGCGTGCTCCGTCTGACCCTCAGGCCGTGCCGGGCGATCCGCCGCATCCGCCGCGTTGCCGTTCGCGCCCGCCTGGCTGGCTGGGCTAGCGCGGTGATACGCCGCGTCCGCCAGGCGGCGCATCCGGAACTCGTGCACGCCCTGCTTGAGCGTCCCCAGGGCGACGGTCGCGCAGGTAGGCCGTGTCATGACCACCTCGCGCCCGAGCTCGTCGATCAGCGTCTCAGTGTTCAGCTCGTCCACCTGCTCCAGCGTCATGCCCCGGACCATCTCGGTCACGTACGACGCCGCCGCCATGCTGATGGTGCAGCCGCTGCCCTCGAACGCGACGTCCTCCAGCGTGCCGTCCGCCCCGACCTTGGCATAGATCTCCACCACGTCGGCACAGCCGGGATTGCCCCCAGTCAGGTGAATGTCCGGGTCGGGCAGCGCGCCGCGATGGCGCGGGTGCTCGTAATGGTCGACCAGGAACTCGATGATCTCTTGGCGGTCTGTGCTCACGTCTTCGTCCTCTTCTTCACTCCGCGGTGACCGCCAATCCGCCCATCATCCGCGCGTAGGGGCGTCCGGTGGACGCCGGGTACGGTTGTAGAGCCTCTGGGAGCGGCCCGTCGCCCGGAGAGGTAGGGGATGAGGACCCTCGCGGCCAGCGATGGACTCCTCCCCCCCTTCGTCCTCTCTCTTCCCCTCTGTGTCCTCTTTGTGAACGTCCACTCTCGGCGGTTATCTCCCCGTCCGTTACTTCTCGATCGGCGCGGCGACCAGGTTGCCCCACTCGGTCCATGAGCCGTCGTAGTTGCGGACGCTGGGATAGCCCAGCAGCCGCGTCAGCACGAACCAGGTGTGCGCCGACCGCTCGCCAATCCGGCAATAGGCGATCACGTGCTTGTCCGGAGTAATACCCTTGCCGCCGTAGATCTGGCGCAGCTCCTCGGGCGACTTGAAGGTGCCGTCGGCGTTGGCCGCCGTCCCCCAGGGGATGTTCTGGGCGCCGGGGATGTGCCCGCCGCGCGAGGCGCCTTCCTGCGGGTAGTTGATCATGTGGACCAGCTTGCCGGAATACTCATCCGGCGAGCGCACGTCCACCAGCGCCGTGCCGCCCTTGTCCAGCGTCTCTTCCACCTGGCGGCGGAAAGCGCGGATGGTCACGTCTGGCCCGGAGGCGTGGTACTCGGTGGGCGCGAACGTGGGCGTATCCTTGGTATAGGGCCGGCCCTCCGCCTCCCACTTCGTGCGCCCGCCATTCATCAGCATGGCATGCTGGTGGCCATAGAGCGTGAAGAGCCAGTAGCTATACGCGGCGTACCAGTTGTTCTTGTCGCCGTAGAACACGACGGTGGTGTCGTTGCCGATGCCGTAGCGGCGCATCAGCGCCTCGAAGGCCGCGCGATCCACGAAGTCACGACGTACGGGGTCCTGGACATCGGTGTGCCAGTCCAGTTTAGCGGCATTCTGGATGTGCCCGACCTCGTAGAGGAGGGGATCTTCGTCGGCCTCCACGATGCGCACCTTCGGGTCGTCGAGGTGCAGAGCCACCCATTCGGTGTCCACGAGCACCTCGGGATGAGCATATCCCGCTGGCGTCGCGGCGCCTGGCGCCGCGGTCGAGATGTCGGCCATGTCGCGATACCTCCCGGTCTCCGCGGGTCCGGCGCGCCCGTCCCCGCGCTGCACGAAGTGTAGCACCAGCGCTTCGGATACATCAACGAACGTCCGGTCCTGGCGCATCCGTTTCCGTTTGCCCGAGCGCAGGCCCACGCAGCCGCTCCGCCAGCGCGGTGTTGCGCGCCGCCATCGCGTCGTTGGCCACCGCGATCACGTCGATCTCCGCCCGGCCACACGACGGGCAGGCGATGAGGTCGACGTTCTTGCGCTCGCGCAGACCCATCGACTCGAGCAGCTGCCGACCGGC
>JANWHL010000135.1 GCA_025450405.1 Ktedonobacterales bacterium | reverse complement strand
GTCCGCCCGCGCCAGTTCGTGGTGACCTCCACCGCCGGCACGACGTGGACCCCACGCGTGCGCCCTAGCGTTCGCATCTCGGGCAGCCCGTCCAGCGTGTCGTGGTCTGTCACGGCCACCACGCGGATGCCCGCACCGGCGAGCGCGTCGAAGAGGGCGCGTGGCGTCCACTGGCCATCGCTCCAGGTGGTGTGAGTCTGGAGATCGACGCTGTCGTTCAGGCTGATCGTCGCCTCCGGCATGGTTGCCCCCAGGACTGGATCGCGTGCCCGTCAGGTCAACCGCGTGCCGGCCACTTCGGCGTAGATGGCACTGGTCTCGACGGCCACCTGGTCCCAGCTGAATTGCCTGGCGCGGGCCAGGGCGCGCGCGCGCAGGTCGTCGCGCAGGTCGCGTGAAGACAACACGCGCTGGATGGCGGCGCCCAGGGCGTCAGGGTCCTCGGGGTTGATGAGGATACCCGCGCTCCCGACCACTTCGGGGAGCGAGGTTCGCTCGGAGCACACCACGGGCGCCCCACAGGCCATCGCCTCCAGCGGCGGCAATCCAAAGCCCTCATACAGGGAGGGAAACACAAAACAGCTCGTCGCGCTATACAGCGGCGCCAGGTCCTCCTCGGGAATCGGCGCGCATAGGACCTGGTCCGCCACCCCAAACGTGGCCGCCAGCGGCCGCCAATCGGGAAAGAGGGGGCCGCTGCCCAGCCGCTCGGGGTCGCCACCAATCAGCAGTTTGAGGTCAGGGTCGCCGATTTCGTGGTAGACCGCCGCGAAGGCTCCGACGAGCGACGCCACGTTCTTGCGCTGGTCCAGACCGCCAACATACAGCACAAAGCGCTCGCCAAGGCCGTAGCGCGCACGCGTCTCGCGCAGGCGTTGCGCGTCCACCACACGGCGAAAGCCAGGGGGCGCCGCCTCGGGCACCACGCGAATGCGGTCGGCGGGGATGCCCAGCGCCTCCATGATGTCGCGCTTCGAAAACTCGGAGACCGTCAAGATGAGGGCGGCGGCCCGGGCCGCGCGGGTAATGAGGCCGCCATAAGCGGCAATGGCGGGCGATGCGCGATAGGAGGACAGCCGGAGGCCAATGACGTCATGGATGGTCACAATGCACGGGATTCCATAGGTCACCATTGGCGGCCCGAAGTGCGGCACATGCAGCAAACGCGCCTTGCCACGCCTGGCCGCGGCCGGAAAGGTGTATTGGCCCCAGACGAGCTTTTCGACACTCTCCCCGCCCCGACTCAGCCGACCAACCGGCTCACTTTGCCAGGAGAACGTGTCCGGTGTCTCGGGGACGTCGCGCGGCTCACCAGGGCTCAGCACGAGGTAGTCATTCACGCCATCCACACGGCCCAGCGCTCGCAGCAGGTGATAGGCGTATTGCCGCGTGCCGCTGGGCGGCTCCCTGAGCGTGAGGCCGTTGAACGCGATGCGCATGAGGCGATCACCTGCTCGATGCGACAGGGGGTCAATCAACGCGGCGAGGATCGGGAGCGTGCGCGCCCGGCTTGACCGCCGCGCGGCCCGACACCACCGCCTGTCGGAGTCACCCACCGCTCGCTGAGCCGCCGCTCAACGGCACGGTTTCTTCATCATAGCACACGGGCGGGGTAGCCCAACCCGATTGGATGGCGGAGCACTAGCGCGCCTCGCTGGGCACGTACGTACCGCCGCGCTCCATGTCCGCGCGGAACCAATCAATCGTCCGCAGCAGACCTTCTTCCGGCCCAATGCGCGGAGTCCACCCTAGCACCTGCCGCGCGCGGGTGATATTCGGGCAGCGGCGCAGCGGATCATCCTCGCGCCGCGCCTCGAAGCGGATCTCCGACGGTGAGTCGGTCAACCGGATAATCATCTCCGCCCACTCCAGAACGGAGTGCTCCTCGGGATTGCCAAGGTTGAAGATGCCCCCGGTCGTGTCCGGCGCGAACATGGCCCGCATCAAGCCGTCGACCAGGTCATCCACGTAGCAGATGCTCCGCGTCTGCGCGCCAGTCCCGTGCACCGTGATCGGCTGGCCGGCGACGGCCTGCACGATGAAGTTCGGGATCATGCGTCCGTCGTCGAGCTGACTGTGCGGGCCATAGGTGTTGAAGACGCGTACGATGCGGGTGTCCACGCCGTAGTGGCGGCGGTACTCCGTTGTGATGGTCTCGCCCAGGCGTTTGCTCTCGTCGTAGCACGCGCGTGGCCCGGTGGGATCGACGTTGCCGCGGTATTCCTCGGTCTGCGGGTGCTCCAGAGGATCGCCATAAATTTCGGACGTGGACGTGATGAGGAATCGCGCCTGCGACCGCCGGGCGATGTCGAGCAGCGTGAAGGTGCCCGTGGTGTTGGCGCGGATGGTCATGAAGGGGTGTTCCCAGTACCCGACTGGACTGGCCGGGCTGGCCAGATGGAAGACCGCGTCTGCGCTCGCCGTGAACGGTTCCGTGATGTCCTGGCGCAGAAACTCGAACCGCCCGTGATCCACCAGCGCGGCGATATTGCGGTCCGACCCCGTCACCAGGTTGTCCACACAGAGCACGTCGTGGCCCTCATCCAGCAAGCGCGCGCAGAGATGGGAGCCGACGAACCCGGCGCCTCCCGCTACCAACACCTTCACCCCGTGTGCCCCTCTCCCCGCGACTGGGTCCCGACCACAGAGGGTCGCCACATCAGTTCGCGCCATTGCTCCCGTAGTCCAGTATTCCAGTATAGCGCATGACGACGCCTGGGCCAGCCATGATGGTGTCGTGGTGGCCCGATCGAGCCGACTGAGCGCGCTGGCTATTTCTCAGCCAGGAGGACCAGCGCGCGCGCCAGCCGGTTGAGCGAGCGCTGGCGGCCCAGGACCTCCATCGTGTCGAAGAGCGGCGGCGAAACCGTCCGTCCGGTTACGGCGACCCGCAAACTGGTGAAGAGCTGAACGGGTTTGAGGCCGAGCTCAGCCACCAACTCGCGCAATTTCGGCTCGATGTTCCCAGCCACCCAGCGCCGCGAAGCTCGCAGCAGCTTGTCCGCGCGCCGCAGACCGTCCAGGGTGCGCTCGCGATCCATCCCCTTGGCGATGAGCAGCGCCGGATCGTATTCGAGGGCCTCCGTGAAAAAGAATTCGGTCATCTCCGCCGCATCGGCCAGCGTTTTCATTCGCTCGCGCTCCAGCCCCACCACCCGCTCCGCGTAGGCGCGATCGAGCGGGCGCGACACGGAGTCAGGCAGCCCACCCTGATCTTGGGGGCGCTCCAGAAATGGCAGGGTCCGGTCGGCGAGGTCCGCCGGGCTCAGTTGGCGGATGTACACGCCGTTGAACCACAACAGGCGCCCCGGATCGTAGCGCGCGCCGGCCGTGCCCACGCGTTCCAGACTGAAGGACGCGATCAACTGATCGCGCGACAATACGTCGGCTTTGTCATCAAATGACCAGCCGAGGAGCGCCATGTAATTGAGCACCGCCTCCGGAAGGTAGCCACGGTCACGGTACTCCAGGAGCGGTACGGCCCCGTGGCGTTTGCTCAGCTTGCGGCCATCCGGCCCCAGCACATCTGGCACATGCACGAACACGGGTGGGGCCCAGTCGAGCGCCGCGTAGGTCAGGACATGAAGCGGGGCGCTAGGGATCCACTCCTCGGCGCGGATCACATGCGTGATTCGCATCAAGTGGTCGTCCACGACGTTGGCCAGGTGGTAGGTAGGATACGCGTTGGACTTCAGGAGGACAGCATCATCGAGATTGGCGTTCTCAAAGCGGATCGCGCCGCGCAGGGCATCGTCCACTAGCGTCGCGCCCTCCGTCGGCACGGCGAAGCGCACGACGTAGGGCTCACCATCCGCCACGCGGCGCGCGCGCTCCTCGGAGTTGATCCGCCGGCACAGGCGATCGTACCGCGGTGGTTCGCCGCGCGCCTGCTGCTCGTCGCGCACCTGTTTGAGGCGGTCGGCCGTGCAGAAGCATTGGTACGCGTGGCCGCCCGTGATGAGCTGATTGCTCATGGCCCGGTAAATGTCGCGACGCTGGGTCTGAAAGTACGGCCCAAACGGTCCGCCGATTAGCGGTCCCTCATCCCAGTCCAGCCCAAGCCATTGGAACCCTTCGATGATCGCTTCCACGGCGCCAGGCACCGTCCGCGCGATATCCGTGTCCTCGATACGCAGCAGGAACGTCCCGCGCGCGTGGCGCGCGAGGAGCCAATCGAACAGCGCCGTCCGATAGCCCCCAATGTGCTGGAAGCCAGTCGGGCTAGGAGCGAAACGGACGCGCACGGTGTGCGGTGACGCCTGGATTCCGCCGGTGGGTTGTTGGGCGGGCGCTGACGTGGGAGTGGCGCTCATGGTACTCTCTTTGCGACAAGGCTGAGCCGCGCCGGGGTCACGTATTCGGTCGGGGGCGCAACCTTCGCGGCGCTTCGCGCGTCTTATCCCGGTGACGCGCCACGAATCGGGTACCCCGCAAATCGGGCACATCCACGTGGACGTGCCCGCCCGCAGTCTACTCGGCACCGACGTGGCCTGTCAAGGACGCACGCCCGGGCATCCACCCCTGGTACTGGCACAGCATTCCGAGGGCGCGACCACCCCCTAAGGCCGCGCTCTGGTCCGTCTCTTGCGCCCGCACGGCGCGAAGGACCCACATATGCCGATCCCGAGCCACCCGCGGATCTGAAGACAGGGCGGGGCTCGGCGTCGCGAACCATCACGGTTGGAGGGCGGAAATTCGTGGAGAAGACAGGACGCGCACAGCTCCAGCCCGAGGATCAGCCGGCAGACGCCCAGATCGATCACCCGGCCAATGCCCAGACCGATCAGCCGGCGGACGCTACCTATGAGGCCGGACAACGTGATCCCGCCGCCGCGACGCCCGTGGGCGAGTCCAGCGGCATTCGGCGCCAGCAAGTTCCCACCACCCCGCGCGGCGGCTACGAGCCGAGCGCGAAAGACCGACGACCAGCGAGTGGGTCACATCCGACCAATGGGCGACGCCCGCGGATGAGCGGGCCGATGCTGGTGAGCCGCGGGAATGCCGCTACGGGCGCGGTTTCGGATGAGACTGGCTCGGCCGCATCCGTTCCGGGTCCGGACGCCCGCGTGTCCGACGCGCCGGCACCGCTCGCGCCTACCTCCAGCGAGCTCGATAGTCGTGACATCGCGACGCCCGATATGAACGGCCACGCGATGGACCCGGAGACCGCTCGCACCGTGCCGGCGGATTCCCCACCTTCCGCGCCAACATCGCCATCGTCGAAATCGTCCTCACCGCCCCTGGCCGGCCTGGCCGAGATCGCGACCTCCAGCGACGAACCCCGCCACCCCGCCAATGGCCACCCCGCCAACGGGCACACAGGCAAAGGGCACAACGCCAACGGGCACGCATCGGGTGGCGCGAGCAGCGGGCACACCGCCAACGGGACGGCCACCAATGCTCATCTGGCCGACGGGATCGCGGTGGACGACGGTCCTACGATCGTCTACCGGCCGCGGCCGATTGCCGCTCGACCACGCACGGAGTCGCGGGCCCGGCGCAGCCGCCGGCGCCGGCGCCACTTCACGCACTATCTCCGGCAGACGACACGGGCCCGCCACGCCGCGCGCACCCGGCTGGTAGCCCGGCTCACCTGGGCGGCTAGCATCCTCCTCGGC
>JANWHL010000134.1 GCA_025450405.1 Ktedonobacterales bacterium | reverse complement strand
GGGGAGGCCCTGCCACCGGCGACCAACCACTGGAGGATACGCGGCGTTCCGCGCCTTCAACTCCGCGCATAGTATACCACTTGGGGGTATCGTCCATCCATGTCCGCTGTCCCACCCCGCCGCCCCGCTGTCCCACCCGCCGCCACGCTGGCTGGGCGCGCGATCCACTTACCGCCCCGGCACTCACTCGCACCCACCCGCGAGTACGGACTCCGGTACGAACCTGGGCGCCGGGCACTATAATACATCGAGACCCCCATCCAGAGACGCGCGGTCCGCCGCAATCACAACCCACGCTCGCGGAGCGCCCGGCCCACCGCCACTCCGCGCGTCCCCCTCTCGCATCCCCGTCATCGAAGGGCGCTCGCGCCCGGTGGAGACCCAGCACATGACTTCTCAGACTTCTCAGTTGACCGCGGCGCTCAAGTGGGGCGCCATTACCGGCGGCGTTGCGTATGTGCTTTACCTTGGCTTCGCGTTCTTGCAACGCGCGTTCGAAGTCGGGCACTCGACCGACATCACCGCCAACCCCGCCCTGCTCGTCTCACCCTGCCTCCTCTACTTCCTTCTCCTCTTCGTGTTCTCGGCGGCGGGCTTCTACACCGGCCGCGAGACCGGCCGCGCCGGCATGGGCGCCGTTGCCGCCATGATCACCCTCGCCGTGCTCTACGTCCTCGAACGCATCTATGCCCCGGCCATGGGCGCGACCACTCCCGGCGCGCAGCCAGGAGCCAGTCCCGTCGCGCAGGCCATTTACGTGATCGTGGCGAGTGTCCTGGTCTTCGGCTTGGCCGCCTCGATGGGCTGGCTTGGCGGACGACCCGGCGCCACACGCCATGCTCGACTCCAGGCGACAGGCGCTGAATCCCTTCCGCCCGCCCTGATGCCCGCTGACCAGCCCCCGCCGCCGGCGTAAGCGCACGCCCTGGCGAGCGCCAGGGCCGCGCGCGTCATGCAGGTTCGCGGGCCCTGGCGAGCGTCGCGTCCTCGCCAATCTCCCCGACGCCGCCCTCTTTGTCGTCCACCAGCATGGCCGGGAATCGGAGTTCGGCCACCGTCCATCCATGCTCAGCCGCGCCGCCGCGCGTCGTTGGCGCGTCCGAGGCCGTACCAGCCACACCGCCGCCGCCAGTACCAGTCGCCACCTCCCCGGCCAGCGGGCTGTCGGCCGTGGCCACCCGCGCGATCTCGAAGCTCCCGTGCAGGTCCGACCCGACCAGGCTCCGCACCACCTGGAGCCCCAGCCCATCCTGCTTCTCCAGGTCGAAACCCGGCGGCGGGCCTTCGCCGTCATCCGCCACACGCACCACGATCATCTCGCCGTCACGCCGTCCGCTCACCCGGATGTGCCCGCGTGTCTGCCCGGCGAAGCCATGTTCAATGGCGTTGGCGATCAGCTCATTGAGCGCGATGGCCAGCGTTGTCGCCTGCTCGCTCGGCACATGCGCACTGCACGGCTCCACGGCCAGGTCCAGGCGCAAATGGGGCGGCACCAGATTCCCGCGCACGATCCCCACAATCTTGCGCGCGATGTCGTCCACCGAGGCCACTCCCAGGTTCTCGCGCGAGAGCAAATCGTGGGTGGCGGCGATCCCCTGAATGCGGCCAATGCTCTCCGCCAGGATGCGCTCGGCCTGTGGCGCCTTCGCGCGGCGCCGCTGCATCGACAGGATCGAGGCCACCTGCTGGAGATTGTTTTTGACACGGTGATGCATCTCGCGCAGCAGAATGCCCTTGATCTTCAGGCCCTCGCGCGTCTGCTCAAAGAGCCGCGCATTCTCCATCGCCATCGCCGCGACATTGGCGAACGTTACCACCAGCTGCAGCTGGTGATGACTGAAGAGGTGCCGTTGCGCGCTGTAAACGCACAGCGCGCCCAAGGCGCCGTGCGTGCTGACCAACGGCACGCACAGCGCCGAATGCAGGTCCTCGGTGGTATCCAGATGATCGCGGAAGAAACAGCCCGCGTCTCCACGCATACAGTCCACCTGAAGACTCGGCTCCCCGCTCCGCACCGCCCGCCCCGCGCAGCACTGGCCCGGCTCCAGCCCGGGGCGCGCGACCACAGCGCTCGGGAAGCCATACACGGCCACCGGGCGAAGCCGGCTGGTCGCGCGGTCCAGCTCGAAGATGATCGACCGATCGGCGCCGCTCAGTTGCACGGCTTGCTCCACGATGATCTCCAGCACACCCTTGAGCTCGATCGTTGAGGTGACGAGCGCCGAGACCCGGTGCAGCGTGCTGAGCTCGTGGACTTTGCGCCGCAGCGTCTCGTCGGTCTGCTCATACAGCCGGCCATTTTCAATGTACATGGCCAGTTGGCCCGCCACCACCTCCAGGAAGCGCGACTCCTCCGCCGTGAAATCGCGCGGTTCAGCCGTTTGCACGCTGATCACGCCGACGAGCTTCTCCACGGTGAAGAAGATGATCGGCATGGCCAGTAGGCCGTGGTACGTCTCCGCATAGGCGCCACACTCGCGAGCGAACTGGGGATCGACCGTCGCGTCACGCATTCGCAGCGGATGGCCATGCTCGGCCACCGAGCCCGTGTAGCCCTCTCCCAACATCAGGGTATAGCGCGGACCGGACTGTGGTCGTGGCCCGTTGGTCGCGCGCAGCTGTAGCTCCCGAGCCAGTTCATCGAAGAGGAAGATGGCGCACAGGTCAGCGCCCAGGTTCTCCGCCACCGCGCTTGCCGTCGTCTGCAGCACCTCGGCGAGATCCATGGTCGAGTTAGCGGCCGCATTGATGCGCTGCAGCGCCACGACATGACCCAGGCCCCGGCCAGCGCGCCGCGCTTCATCGTCGAACCGCCGTTCGGCCACCGCCTGATAGCCCCGCACCAGCGCGCCATCCACCTCGGCCACCAGCCAGGTGAGCCGCGCTCGCGCGGCCGCGCGGGCGCTCACGTCATCCGCGAACACCTCGTCCAGGCCGCGGCCCATGGCCTCCATGCGGCGGTGTATCGCCTCCATCCGGCCGCCAAGCAATCCCCCGCGCTGCGCGAGCGCGCGGGCCGAGGCTTCAAATTGTGTCAGCAATTGGGTGGGCTCTTCGGCACAAAGCGCGGCGACCAGCGTGTGACCATCCTCGTCGGGGTCGCCGTCGACATGCCCCCCAATCCGCTCATCCAATGCGTCGCGCAGGCGCGCCGAGTTGGCGCGTAGCCAGGAATCCTGATCAATTGCCATGGCCCAATGGTCCTCACTGACGAGCCCGTTCCCACGCCGCGCCGCGTGTCTGAACGGCAGTCGTCCCTGATTGTAGGCAGCGCGCCGGCCGAGTGTCAAAGCGTCGAGTCGGCGCCCCGCGCGCGGTCGTCGCTCCGAATGTGGCTGTTGCCAATGACTGCGGGGAAGCGTACAATCCAATCCCAGGTGGTCGCTCCAACGCCACCGCGGCTCCGCACAGTGGCGCCGGCCGGGACTTCAGATCACAGGTGCCAGCGTGCCCGGGCGCGGCGTAAGGAGAAGCCCATGCGGGACGCCCCACTTGGCGATCAGGGTGGCGGCTGGGAAGAACGCTTGTATCCTGGCCTGGCGGTCCCGGGCATCCCCGCCGAGCCACGCGCCGCCCTCTCTGAGTCCCTGGGCGCCCTGGGAGTGGAAGCCGAACACGTCCTGCTCGTCGTCAGTGCCTTCACCCGCCCCGGACCCGGCGGCCCAGCCGCCCGCGCCGACGGCGAGCGCTTCCTCTGGCAGCTCGAAGCGTCGGCGCGGCGCCTGGCATCGATTGCCGAAAGCTTCGAGCTCGCCACACAGGCGTACCTCGCCGCCCTCGAGACCGCTCACCCCGATGTCCGCGTTGGCGGTTCGCCCGCGTCCGATGACGAGCCTGAGCCCTGGTGGCCGCCTGACAATCTGACCGCTCCCGTCGGCGAGCCGCTCGAGCTGTGCCTGCGGCGTTGTGACTTCGCCTACCGGCACGTCGTGGCGGCGCATCTGGCCGCCAATGTGGAAGAAGTGGGCGAGGAAATGGTCCTCGTCCTCCACGCCCTCCGCACCCTGCCGCCCGCCGGTGTGCTGCCCAGCTCAGCGCTCTCCGCTGGCCTCTATGAGCTGACCGGCGAATTCCAGAGCCATCTGGTCCCGTCCCACCTCTCCGACGCGAATCCCTCAGCGCTCGGCCTGCTCTCAGGCATCGCGCTCCTGCGCCACCTCGATGCCACCGATGATCGCTCCGTGGAGGCTGACATCGCCTGGGCTGAGGCGCAGTTGAGCGAGCTGGAGCAAGTCGCGGCCAATCTTCCGGCGGCGACGGCGCCGCCGGAAAAACCGGCTCGGCGCGGACTCTCGGGACTCTTCCGCCGGTCCTCATCCGCTGGCCCATTGGCACCAGAGCCAGGGACCACGCCACAAGTGTGGGCGGCGCGGGCCGCGCGCGAGTGGCAGCAGACCATTGCCGCGCTTCGTACACTGCGCATGTCGGGAGCGGCCCAGCCTGCTCCCGCCCGCGGCGCTTCGCGCCCCGCGCCATGGGGACGCTAGTCCGCGGCCACCCACGTCCCTACGGCCGCGATCCACACCCTTTGGCCCTGTCGTCCCGCCACGCTAGACAAGCTGGCCGCATCCGGGTATAATCACTCCGTACACAACCAGGCATATCGCCAGCGAGCGAGCGGCCGTGGCCGCGATCATCTATCCTCCGTGCGTGTCGCCGAGTCCCCACTCGGCGGGCCTTTGTCCACGGCCACCACTCAGCACAGCACACCGCGCGCCCAGGCGCCCGGTGTCAAGCCCGTGCGCGTGCCGCGCGCGGGGAGGAGACGCGACGATGAACACGGGATCCCTGGATGACGATCGTGGGAACACAGGTTACCTGGGCCGAAACAGCGGCCCTCTCCGTGCCTTGAATGGCCCCCTGGGGGGCGGTTCGGGGGCGCTCAATGGTGATCCGCCTAACCTGACCGCGTACCCGCCGGACCCCGTCTACGAGCTGGCCACCATTGTCCTCCTCGTCGGCGCCCGACCAATGACACTCTGGTCGTGGGAACAGCAGCTCGGCATCCCCCGTCCGGCGCGTCAGGGCGACGGCACCGGCAGCACTGTGCGCCATTATTCCGAGCGCGACCTCATCGCCTGCGTCTGGCTCCGCAACCAGATCCTGGCCGGCGTCACTCCCGCCGATGCCGCCGCCCGCCTGCTGAGCGCCCAGCCTCCTGGTGTGGACCCGTTCGCCGCGTCCTCCGATGGCGAGTCGTCCGGCCAGGGCCCGCATGGGATGATGAACACCGGTCCCATCGGTCGCCCAACCATTACCAGCGGTCCATTCGGTCTCGGCGTCTCCGGGCGACTCTCTGGCCCACTCAACGGCCTTCCCGGCTCCTTGGGGCCCGGGATCGGCCGGCCTGGCGCACCGGGCGCGTTGCCGCCAGGATCGCCTTCGCGCCCCTCGTGGGGACCGCTCACGAACCCCGATCTCGGCGGCCAGGCCTCCTCGCGGCGCGGTCCGGCGTCTGGTCCGTTGCGGGCTCCCGGTTCCGCCGACCCAGCAAGTCTCCCTGGTGCGCATACCAGTGGCTCCTGGAGCGTACCGCCGGCCACACCGCCGGGCCGCCAGGGAACGGGTGCGCTGGACGCCACGACCGATGGCCAGGGAGCGCGCCCCTGGGCAGCCGGCACCCCCGATGCTCCGGTCGGCGCCAGTCGACCCGTGACGTCGAGTGGGGTCTGGGCCACGGTGAGCGGCGCGGGCACGGGGGGTACCGCCACGCGCGAGTTGCGCTCACTGGTTCCGCAGCTGGTGCGCGCGTTTGCCACGTTCGACACCGCCCTGGCCGACCGGATCGTGGACGAGGCGATGGCGGGGCGCCCCATGGAAGTCGTGTGCATCGGTCTGCTCCAGCCAGCCCTGACGCGTGTCGGCGAGATGTGGGCCAAGCACCAGTTCGGCATCCCCGAGGAACACTTCGCCGCGAATTACATCCGTGGCCGGCTCTTCGCCCTCTTTGTTGGCCTTCAGGAACGCTACGATGCCCCGATGGCTATCGTCGCCTGCGGGCCAAAGGAGACCCACGACATCGGCGCGCTCATGCTGGCGCTCTTCTGGCGCAAGGTGGGCCTCCGCGTCATCTTCCTTGGTCAGGATGTCGACGGCCCCGCCCTCGTCCAGGATGTGCGCATGCGCCGGCCGCAGATTGTCTGCGTCTCAATCGCCACGCCGCAGCGCATTCGGGCGGTGGCGCGCATGGCCCGCGACATCGCGCAGATCGAGGCGCCGCGGCCGATCTTCACATTCGGCGGCGCCGCCTTTGCTCATAACACCTCCAACCGGCACCGCGTCATGGGGGTATACCTTGGCGACGACGCCGCCACGGCGACCTGGCACGTGACACGCTTGCTGGGGCTCGATCATGGCTCGAGCGGTCCACCGCCCTACAGCCCGATCGATCAAGTCGGCTGACCCATCCCGGCGCGCGACCGCTATCCCTTCCGAGCAGCCAGATGCGGGGGCCCTTTGATACCATTTCCACCGAGGCCACGCCGGTGGCCGTCGTCGCCGAAGGCTTTGTAGGGGCGTCCGGTGGACGCCCGGCGCGGTGGACGCCCGGCGCGTCTTCAGGCGCCTGGCAACCGCCACGATTCACCACGATTTGGTATGTTTCGCCGCGCGTAAGCGTGGTGCCCACTGGACGTTGCCGCCACTGGTTCAGCGCGCGAGCGTCACGGCGTGCCACGCTCGCCAGCGGGAGCACCGTCAGGAGTCTCACTCGCTTGCCGCGATTGCCCATCGCTTCCTGGCGCGGGCTCCGGTCGCGCCTCCTCCACGCGCTTGAGCTCGTTGTCTTCCCAGACGTATTGCTCCGCCTCCGCCATGGCCTCCGCCGGTGCGATGGCGCCAAGGTCTTCGGCGCCCCGGTCATTCGTGGCGGGCGTGACCGGCGCGTTGGTCGGTGATCCATCCGCCCGTGCGGTCGGTTCCGTCGTGCGGTCATTGCCCGGCGCCACGCGTGCTCCCGCCGGTGCTCCCGCCGGTGCGGCCCCGCCGGTGGTTCCACCGCCGGCGGCGTTGTCGCGGGTGCTCCGCCCCGCCCCCCCACCAGGTTGCGCTCCGCCACTTGAGGCCACTCCGCCACCTCGGGCCGTTCGGCCACTCGGCGCGCCCGCGCGTCCTGGCCACGCTGGGCCACCCGGTCCCGCGCGGCCGCCGGGCGCCCGACTCCCGCCTGAGCCACCGGCCGCCGCTCCCGGGCCGGCGGCGCTATTGCCCACCCCACGCCCGCCCTCGCCAGGCGTGCCGGCACCCACGGTGGCGGACGAGTCCGACGATCCCCCGCTGGTGGCGCCCGGCCTGGGCATCACGCTACCGCTCCCCGGCCCGCCCGTCGCGGCTCCTGGGTGGATCACGTAAAACGCGACGCGAAACCCCTCCACGTCGCGGATCCGGATATGCTCCGGCTGCACCTCGTGCGCCAGTCGCTTATCGAAGAGGGTCACAAGCTCGCTCGGGCGAATAATGCGCCAGACATCCGCCACCTGCGCCGGGCCGCCGATCCGATAGATGAAGCCGCGCTGGCGTCCCGCGATGCCCAAGTGCGATGACAGCGCGGAGGACTGCGAGAGCGCCTCCTGGGCTTCCACATCGAAGCTGTAGGGATCGCGAATGCTCATGATGCGCGGCCCCAACTGGATGGGCCATACCGGCGACACGTACAGGAAGAACACCGGACGGGCCGCCGCGCTTTGGCACGCCGCCCGCACCACGGCCTCGCGCGCC
>JANWHL010000133.1 GCA_025450405.1 Ktedonobacterales bacterium | reverse complement strand
CTCTGTCTGGGCCGGTTGTCGTCGCGAATGATGCGGTGTACCTGCTCCAATTCGTGAATACCGGAGGGAAGCCTTCGGTTGCCGTAGACGCTATCGGGGCGGAGGACGGGCACGTGGGTGGTGGCGCGATCTTGGCGTCGCACCCAACACGCCAGGGCTCGCGCTCGATGTTGTGAGCGACGACGTCGTCGTCTTCGGCACCAGCTTCTGGCGCGAGCGCGCGTACTCGGCCCGCGACGGCACCGCGTCGTGGGAACATTAGGGGTCCGCTCGCGGCCAGTCGCACCCTTGCGCCGGCCACGCCCCGTCGCATATGATCAGCGCGGCCCCGTCGGGGCCGGACGGGGGGAGCGGAACCAATGGCGATCGAGAGCAAGGCTACTGAGGCGAGCGCGACCACCGAGGAATATCTCGAGGCGATCTACAACATCGGTATGGAGGGTGATCCCGTCATTGGCGCGCGACTGGCGGAGAAATTCCGCGTGGCTCCGCCCACCGTCACCCAGACCCTGCAGCGGCTGGTGAAGAACGGCTACGTCGCCATGGACCGGCGCCGTCACGTCACGCTCACCCCGGCGGGCGTGGAGCTTGCCGAGGCTGTCCTGCGACGCCACCGCCTGACCGAGCGCTTTCTCGTGGATATGCTCGGGATGCAGTGGCATGAAGTGCATGAGGAAGCCTGCCGCCTGGAGCACCGCATCTCCGGCGCCGTCGAGGCGCACGTGGTGGCCGCGCTGAACCACCCGACCACCTGCCCCCACGGCAACCCGATTCCCGGCTATGTCCCGAGCGCCCGCACGTACCTTGCCGACCAGGGCGCGCTCCGTCTCCGCGAGGCCGCCATTGGCGCGCCGGTGAAGATCCTGCTCGTCTCCGAGGTGGTGGAAGATGAAGAGGAGTTGATCGACTATCTCCACGAGCGCGGTCTCACTCCCGGAACGGCCCTTGCCCTCGCCGCGGTCTCCGACGAGGATGGCACGGCGGACCTGCGCGTGGGCGAGCGGATGGTGACCGTGCCTGTGCGGGTCGCGCACGCGCTCTGGGTCGTGCCGGTGGTTAATCGAAGCCCAGCCGGCGCTCCTTGAGGCTGACGAACTTCCCCTGCCCGATGATCAGATGGTCGAGTAGCTCAATGTCCAGCAGATCACCGGCCGCGCGCAATTGTTCGGTGGTGCGCACATCCTCTGGCGAGGGCGTGGGATCACCACTGGGGTGGTTGTGTAGGACGACGATGGCCGGCGCGTTGCGCGCGATGGCCGGCCGGAAGACCTCGGCGGCGCGCACCGCGCTGCAATTCACCGTCCCCTGGTAGACCATCTGCTGGGAGAGGACCTGGTTCTTGGTGTCCAGGCACATGACCCGCAGCTGCTCTTGCTTGAGATACGCCATCTCCAACTGCACCAGATTCGCCACATCGGCCGGGCAGGTGATCTTCGGTTTCTGGTCCGGTGAGACGACGGTCAGCCGGCGGCCAATTTCCAGCGCCGCCTTTAGCTGCAGTGCCTTGGCCGGGCCAAGGCCGCGCTGCGCGCGTAGCTGGGTGACGTCGGCGGCGAGCAAACCGCCCAGGCCGCCAAAATCGCGCAGCAGGCGCAGCGAGAGGTCTACGACGTTTTCGCCGGGGATTCCCGAGCCGAAAATGATGGCAAGCAGCTCAGAGGTCTGGAGCGCGCCGGCGCCGTAGCGCTCCAGGCGCTCGCGCGGGCGCTCTTCTCGCGGGAGCTCGCGGATCGTCGTGCGATAGACCGGGCGCTCGGTGGCGACAGCCATAGCGACGGCTCCTTCGGCACGGGAGGACGTGACGCGGCGACCATCGCATAGTAGCATGGTCGAGCGTCGCCCACAAGCTGCCGCATCCTCTCGTGTCCCCATCGTCCCGTTTCTCGTTCCCCTGGCCCAGCTTATGCCTCCCCCCAAAATGCCGTCCGCGCATGACCATACCTGTCGGGTACGCGTTACACACCCCGGCCGTGCCGTAGTGTACAATAGGGGGGTACGGTGCCGATCCCCGACCACTGGGAGACCCGACACGGTATGGACCGTCGGCCCGCGCACTCATGGGGAGTGCTAGCCGCGGTCGCGCGCACGGAGCGGCATTCGCGCTGGCACATGCCGGCACATACGCTCCCTCTCGACCCATCTGGCTGGCAGGATTCGGAGCGGGGCAACGCGCAGAGCTCGTGAGGAGGGGGCCGCGCGGCACGCCTGGCGCGCCGGAGCGTCGCCACGCGGTGTGGCGGCGCGATTGGTGACCGGACTCCCACCCAGTGTCGCGCACGGCCTCCGCGCGGGGCGGGCAACCACCTCACGCGGACAGCGGAAAGAGTGACACACGATGGAAGTGATTAAAGTCACGCCTCGCGGCTATTGCTACGGGGTCGTCGACGCCATGAAGCTCGCTCGCAAAGCGGCTCAGGACCCATCCACTCCGCGCCCGATCTACATCATCGGACTCATCGTGCACAATCGCTTCGCCGTCCAGGAACTTTCCGACATGGGAGTCATCACCCTTGACGGCCCCGACCGCGCCTCCATCCTCGAACAAGTGACCGAAGGCACCGTCATCTTCACCGCGCACGGCGTCTCCCCACTCGTCAAGCGGCGCGCCGCCGAGCGCGGGCTCCACGTCATCGACGCCACCTGCCCCGACGTCACCAAGACCCATGACATTGTCCGCGCGTGGGTCGCCCAGGGCTACAAGGTCCTGTATATCGGCAAGAAGGGCCACCCCGAGCCCGAAGGCGTGGTCGGCGAAGCGCCCGACGATGTCTACCTCGTCGAGACCGAGTCCGATCTGGACACCCTCCCCGCCGCCTTCCTCGCCGCCGAAAAGCTCGCCGTCACGACCCAGACCACTCTCAGCCAGTGGGACACCCAACGCCTGGTCAACACCATTCAGGCGCGCTATCCCCAGGTCGTGGTCCAGAACGAGATCTGCCGCGCCACCCAGCTCCGCCAGGAGGCCATCGCCTCCCAGGCCCGCGGCGCGGATCTGACTATCGTCGTCGGCGACCCGCGCAGCAACAACACCAACCGCCTCGTCCAGGTCGCCGAGGAGATCGCCCACAGCCCCGCCATCCGCGTCCAGCGCCTCAAGGATCTCGACCCGGCCGCCCTCCGGGGCAAACACCGCGTCGCGGTCACCTCGGGCGCCTCCACCCCCAGCCAGATCACCCGCGAGGTGATCCAGTTCGTCGAAGGCTTCGACAAGGGAGCGGAGGCGACGCCTCAGCCTCTCGCCGGGCCGGCGGCGGATGCGCCGGGCGCCACGCCCGTGCGCGGCGAGGGGACGGCGCCGTCGGCCCACCCACGGGACTAACCCCAGCCTCGAGCCGCTCAGCCGGCAGCCCACAGGGTCTCCCTGTACCCGCGCCGCGCGAGCGAGCATCCACAAGGCCGGGCGCTTGATCCGGACGGGTGGGGCGGACGCGGGGTCGGCACGGAGTTCCGAATCGGCCCCGATGTGCGATCCCAATCGCTTTCGCACCCCCCTTCCTCCGGTCTCCAGGGCATAGGAGGGTCCACGTATGAAGAGCCTCAGTGCGTTACTCGCGTCGGCGCCGATCGACATCCTGGCTGATCTCGCCGCCCGGTGGGGCGCCCCCGCTCCCACCGACGGCGATCTCGAGGCGCGCCAGCGCTTGGAACGCGCCATGCGCGACAACGTCGCCTGCCGCTTCGTCTGGGAGCATCTCGACGACGACGAGCGCCGCGTCCTCTTCGCCGTCGTGGGCCCGTCGGCGCGCAACTGGTGCCTGCGCGTGCTCGTGCCCGAGCGCGCGCGCATGGCTCCCGACCACTGTGAGGCCGTCATCGCGCGCCTGGGCGCGCGCCAGCTCCTCACGGCCGAGGTCGCGCGCGTCCAGGGCGGCGAGCTGGTTGGCCAGCGACCCACCTTCTACGGCTACGCCATCCCGCGCAATCCACGTGCGGAAGTCGAGGAGAAGCCGATCATCTACGTGCCCACCGAGCTGGCGACTGGCCTCTACGCCACCGGGCGCGAGCTCTTCATGCCCCAGGCCGACCGCTCCGAGAAGACCCTCGACGAGCTCCTCATGCCCTATCGCCAGGGCGACCTCGATCAGATCGGCCGCCGCTTCGGCCTCTCGCTCTCCGCCCACTATTCTCGCAATGAAGTCCGCACCGCCATGGCCGAAAATCTCAGCCAGGCCGAAGCCATCCGCTACGTCCTCACTCGGATCGACGCGCCGCTGCGCACGCTCTACGAATGGCTGCTAGAGTCCAACGGGCGCGCGCCCTTCCCCGCCGTCCGCCTCCAGACCGGTATGGACGACCCCGAGCTGGCCGCTCTGGTCCGCACCCTCGAAGAATACGCCCTCGTCTTTGACACGTTCAGCCGCGGCGAGCGCATCCTCTTCATTCCGCGCGAGACCCTCGCCAATCTGCGCCAGGCCGCCGAACGCCCGCACCGCGCCGCCGACCTGGTGGAGCGTACCGTGCCCGTCGCCGTCCAACCAGCCGACACCCCCGTCCTCTGGGACCTCGCGGTGCTGGTGGCCGCCGCCTACCACCAGGAGATCGAGCTAACCCGGTCGGGCGCTTTCCCCAAGCGCGCCGCCCTCCGGCTGCTGCCGCAGCTCGCCGGTGCGCGCGACCGCAAACACCAGGAGGACGCGCTCAATTATCTCGAGCAGCTCAAGCAGGAGGCGTGCGAGCTCGGCCTCGTCGTCGCGCCCGCCTCCACTTCCCGCGAGCGCGCGCGCCTGGCCCCCGGCCCCAAGCTCGATTCCTGGGCGCGCCATGATCAGGTCATGCAGGCCCGCCGCATCTTCCGCCGCTGGCCAACCAACCGCACCTGGCAGGACATGCTCGGCGCGGACTACCGCGACTGGCTGGCGTACTACATCGAAGTGCCGGTCGTGCGCGAGCAGGTGCGCGCGCTCCTCCACCGCTGCCGGCCCGGCGTATGGTACTCCATCGCCTCCTTCCGCGCCACCATCCAGGGCGAGGACGCTTTCGTGCTCCGACCGGCGCAACGCTATGCCGGCGAGGCCGGCTACCGCCTGGCGAAAGAGTTGCGCGCGCACTGGGACCAGACTGACGGCGAAGTGATTGCCGGCACCTTCCGCTCCACGCTGCGCGAGCTTGGCCTGGTGGCGGTTGGCTACGACCGCGAGGCCGTCCCCACCACCGGCGAGGTGGTGAATCCCGATGCTTTCCAGCTCACCGAGCTTGGGGCCGAGGTACTGGCCAGCGAGCAAAGCGCAGCGCAGCCGCCCTCGCCGCGGCCACTCGTTGTCCAGCCGAACTTCCAGGTCCTCCTCCTCGAGCCCCACATGCCCGCGCTCTACTGGCTCGTGCGCTTCGCCGCCGTCGACCGCATCGGGCGTGTCAGCCGCTTCACCCTCACGCGCGAATCACTGTTGCGCGGCCTGGCGGCTGGCGCCAGCGGTGACGAAGTGAT
>JANWHL010000132.1 GCA_025450405.1 Ktedonobacterales bacterium | reverse complement strand
TCGGGTGTGAGGAAGACGCCATCGGCGGCGCGGGTGGGAGTGGCGGGCGCCGTGGGGACGGGTGGAGCGGGAGGTGCGGCGGTACTTCCGTCCCGGTCGGGCCCTGGTGACATGGCTCACTCCTTGGCGATCTCCGGCGATCTCCCTGATGGGCTGTCGCGGGCTAGCCCAGACGGACGTGGAGCGCCCCGATAGGCGGATAGTCCTGGTGGGGCGGTGGCGCAACGGGACCCAACCACGACGACCCCCGCGCACCGCGCGGCATCCGCGCGGACCTGACAACGCCAGGATTTGGCGGGGCCGGACGTGATCACACGCCGGGGCATACCGGCGGCTTGCATCGAGGCGCTCGCGGGGCGCGTGCCGCGCCACCACTGGCCCACGGGGCACATCCGTCACATGGCGGGAGGCCCAGTCGTGGCCGGCGCGGATAGGACGATTCTACCATGCGCCCCGCGCGCCGGACCACGAACGGTGCGTGGGATAGCGGGCCGCGGCCCATGGCCGGGACGGCTCGCGCGGGCATAGCATCCGAGGGGGCGCGCGGGTTGGAAGGAGCGCGCCAATATGATAGGATTGCAGCGTTCAGCCACGTGATGAGCTTCATCGTCAGCCACGTCGTTAGCGGGCGTACAGACAGCCAACCGGGCGAATGTTACCCCCGTTTCACGTGTCCGTTCCATTCGACAGGAGGGCCGAGATGATCGGCTCTCAGGTCAACGGGACCGGACCGGCAGGAGGGCCGGAGGATGGACCTGGTGACCGCAGCCACCGCCACGGCGGGGCGCCCTTCAGTCGATGGGATGGCGAGTGCCGATCCAGATTCGAAGGGGCGCACGCGCATGGCTAGGGTCGAATCAGATCACTCGTGGTCCTTCGAACGGATCTACGACGAGTACAAGACACCCATCTACAACTACATCTACCATCTGGTCGGCAATCGCGAGCAGGCTGATGATCTCACTCAGGATACCTTCCTGAAGGCGTTCAAGGCTCTGCCGAAGATGGACGCGAGCCTCAAGCTTTCGGCGTGGTTGTACCGTATCGCCACGAACACGGCCTACGATGCGCTGCGCCGGCGCAAGCTGATCTCTTGGCTGCCCTGGCAAGACCTGGATCACGAGCCCGCCGACACCGAGAGCGCCGACCCACAGGAGACCATTGGGACGACGGAGCTGGTGCGGGCGACGCTCAACCGCATGCCGCCCCAGTACCGCGCGGCCCTGCTGCTCTACACGCAGGAAGGCTTCTCTTACGCGGAGATCGCCTCAACCCTGAGCATCGCGGAGAGCGGCGTCAAAATGTACCTGTCCCGAGCGCGACACTCGTTCCGCGAACACTTTCGCGCGCTGGAACAGGGGGGAGGCAATCCACGATGAACTGCAAGTGGGCGGAGGGCCACCTTAGCGCCTGCCTCGATGGCACGCTCGACCCCGCCGTCCGCGACGAAGTGGTCGCGCACGTCGAGGACTGCTCCCATTGTCGCGCCATCCTGGACGATTTCCACCGCTACGACCGGCTGGTGCGAGACCTGCCGCGCTACGAACCCTCGGACGCGCTGCGCGCGCGTATCTTTGAGTCCGCCGAGTTCGCCACGCTGGTGCGCTCGCTCGATGCGCAGGCCCACCGCGCGGACGCCGTGCGGTCGGTGCCGCTGGCGCATCCCATGGCGCATCCCACGACCATCTCCGGACCGATCGCCGACACGCCATGGCGGATGGGCGAGCACGACCGCGCCCTGGGCACGCCGCCGCTGGCGCCCCAGCGCGCGAGCACGAGCGGCCCCATCGAGCTCCGGCCCACGCCGGGCGACGTCGCGGCTGGCGAGCCGCGACGCACGCGCTCGGGTCCGCCGCCCTGGGGGCGCGCGGGTCTGGCGGCGGCGGCCGTGCTGGCGGTGGCGCTGGGCTCGGCGCTGCTGATGCGGCAAGGCCTTGCGCGCGTGACGACGGCGGGCAAGCCGACTATCGGGAACATCGCCGGCCTGCCCACGCAGCCACTGGCGGCGGGCACGCGGGTCGTCTACGAACGCGGCGGCGCGCTCTGGAGCGCGCCCGAGCGGGGGCCTGGCCTGACTCAGCGGCTGACGCCGAGCAATGTCTCGGTGGGCGCGGGATGGGCCGTCAGCCCGATCCGCGACGCGGCCGGTGGGGTGTATGTCGGCTACATTGACCTGAAGACCGGCACGCTGCACATCATTCGCAGCGATGACCAGCAAGACCACGCGGTGACGGGGTCGCTCGCGCCGGCTGGACAATCCGGCTTCTGGAACGGCGCTGAGGGCCATGCGGTGCTTGGCGGTCTGGTGTGGTCGCCCGACGGCACACACCTGGCGTACCTGAGCGACGCGACCGGCACACTCACCGTGGGCGAGGTCCCCGCCAGCGGCGGCGCGGCGCGGAACCTGCCGGCCATCACGGGCGGCGCGAGTGGGATGGTGGTCTGGAGCCCGGACGGCCAGCGCATCGCCTTCGCGCAGGCGAGCGGTGCCGGACAGGCCGTCGTGGATTACAACGTGGTCAGCCAGCAGTGGCGCGTGCTCAGCCCGCAAGCGGATGTCGCCAATTCGGGAGCGGCGGTCGCTTCGCTCAGCTGGTTGACCTCCGCGGCCCGACCCACGGTGACCTGGGCCAGCGCCAATGCCACGACCGGAGCCATCACTGGTGTCTACATCGCCGAGGTCGGCACGAGCGATATCCAACGTGTCCAGCGCCTGACACCCGGCGGGACGACGTACACGGCGGCGAGCTTCGCGGCCGGGCGCGGCGCGGGGCTCTGGCTCCTGGGTTCGAGCACGGGCCTGTTCGCGCTGGACGCCCAGACGGGGGCGCTGACGCCGCTGGCGGCTGTGCCGGGCGGGATACAAGCGATCATCTGGGCACCCAACGGCGCGGCGGCGGCGGTCGTCTCGGCAACTGGTGAGCTCCACGTCTGGACGAGCGGGACAAGCTTCCCGCTGGTGGCGGTGGTGGGGACGCAAGCCGAGGCGGCCTGGTCGCCCGGCGGCACGGTCCTCGCCTTCATCGCCAACGGCGCGGTGAACATCGCCCTGCTGGGCGGCGCGGCACAGAAAGTGGGCGGGCTCGACGGCGCGACGGCGCTGGCCTGGGCGCCGGATGGACAGCGGCTGGCGGTGACCACGACACATGGCGTGGTGGTGGTGGATGCCAGTGGGACGAACGTCAGCCGGGTGGACACTCACGGCGCGGCGGGCGGCCTGGGCTGGTCCGTGGTGCGATAGTCGCGCGGCGCGCGGTGAGCGTGTCTGATTCTGACGGCCCGGCTGGGAGCGATCTCGGCCGGGCCGTTCGACGTTCGGCGGCCCTCTTCCCCCGCACTTCTCCGTCGCGACGGGCGGGATGCCAGGGGTTTCGCACGGAGGACACGAAGGGGTGGTGCGGATGGCTGAAATAGCGGACAGGTGTTATCGGTGCGACGAACCGGCGGTATACACCTGCGACACGGCAGGCTGCGACCACAAGATGTGCGCGAAGCACGCGGTGATCAGGATGCTGGGAGACGACGAATCAGGGATGGGCGCCGGTGGCGCGGAGGCGCGGTCCGTCGCCCATGACCACGAGCACCTCTGCCTCGACCATGCGAGTGTGGCCAAGGCATAGCAGGTGGATCGCGAAGATATTGCCGGCCGGAGAGCCGGCGCCGGGGGCTGGGCCGAGCGCAAATTTGACGTTGCGGTAATTTGGCGTTACGGTACGGTAGCGCGATGACGTGATCAGATGGGCATAACGAAACCCATGGGCTTCCGTTTTAGAAGGCAAGACATTCGGAACGGGGGCACCTCCTCCTGGAGGCTCTACTCCCTGCGGTCCCCTGCGCGGTTCGCTGTTATCCCCATGGCGGCATCCGTGCTCCGACTGTCTCGCCAGGCCCATCCGGCCTGACCAGCGAGGGCGAGCTGGCACCCCGCCCTCGCTGATTTTTTGTCCTTTTTTGGGCACCACCGCGCCGCCACGACATCCCGCCATGCTCGCTCTTGTGGTGCCCACCCTGGGGGGCATCGAGCGGCCGGACGGTCGTCACCCCCAGCGGTTTACGCGATCCGCCTGGTGAACTCAATCCCCGCTGGCGCGCCAGCGGGGATTCTTCTTGGTGCCCGCCGTCGCGCGCGAGCAGACGCACGGACGGCGACTGGGTGGCCTGAAAAGTGCTAAACCTCCTGAGCCTCTATGCTCGGTGGATTGATCGCTCTGTCGCTCATGCGCCGGCGTTTACCTCGCGCCCTGGGGCAATCGCGCGCGGTCGCGGTCTCGTGGCCGCGACCGGCCGTCGCGACCCAGGGGAAAGTAAGGAGCCAACCTCCGTGATGAGTTCCGTCGAAGCCGCGCCCGAAGCTCCAGGTGTCGCCCTGCCGCGTTGCGTGGCGCTGACACAGGAGCACCGCGGTCATGGCGCCAGCACGGCGGCCTATTATCTGGGACGCGCCCTGGTGGCGCAGGGCCTGCGCGTGCTGCTGGCGGACCTCTCACAACACCAGTCGCCCTTGATGGCGCTGGTGAGCCACCACCCAATGCGCAACCTGGTGCCGTGGACACCCGCGGCCATCCCCCCGAGCCAGCTCTCGCGGCTGCTCGCGAGCGCGCGGCTGAGCACAGCGGGCCGGGCGGACGTGATCCTGCTAGACATCGACGCGACGCTGCTGGTGCGGGGCGATGGCCTGGGCGGCGGCGTCGAGTACGTGGCGGAGTTGGTCGAGAGCAGCCCCGAGGGGCGTGGCGGCGCCGAGCGGTTGGCGGCGCGACTGGCGGGCGAGCGCGGGCTCGAGGCCGCCAGGGACCGTGTGGGCGTGGTCTTCACCCGCGTGGAGCTCCCCAATGTGGAGAACCTGCCGAACCGGCTGGAGAATGGGGTGCCCGTGCTGGGGTGGCTGCCGGCGGATTATCTGCTGGCAGCGGGCGAGGCCTACTCGGTAAAGGGTGGGACGCCGGCCACACCGCACGATGCGTATCTGAATGCCGTCAAGCGGCTGTCGCAATCGCTCACGCGCCTGGTGCCGCTCCAGCGCATGGGCGGCGTCTCGCAGCCCCACCCGCGCACGGCGTAGAAGGAATTAACCGCCGAGGGCGCGGAGGACGCCGAGAGGACGCGGAGGGGAGTCGCGTCGAGGCCCGCGACGCGTGGCGGCTAAGGGTGGGCGTTGGCGTTTGGCGAGGATGCGGAATTGAAGTTCCGCGTCTAATCCTGGCCTCGGGGCATGGCGCCAGCCCGGCGGATGGACAGGTGGCGGGCCAACGACGGGCCGCACGGTATGGAGAGCCCGCGGAATCGAAATTCTATGTCCAATTCTGGCCGCGGGGCGTGCCGTCAGCCAGGCGGCTGAACATCTGGGTGGGGCAGTCGACCACGACCCAATCAGTGTGCCCATGTTCGTACGAATCATGCGCTCGGCGAAACGCGGACCGCGAGTGGCGTAGCGCCAAGCGGGCTCGTGCATGCGCGGAGCGCGAGCGAAGGAACCTGGGCCGCGATGGGGAGCGTGATATGGCTTACGAGGACGACCATCCGAATCTCCAGGAGCCGCCAAACCAGGCGCTGATCTCAGGGACGGGTCTTCCGCTGCCGGCGCGACGAGAGATCATCATCGTGACGGGCATCCAGGCCGCCGGGAAGTCCACGGTGGCGCGGCTTCTGACCGAGCGGCACGCGCGCGGGGCGCATGTCGAAGGGGACGCGCTCCAGCACTTGATTGTGTCGGGGAGCGAGGGCGTGCGGGAGCCGGGCGAGCCAACTGGAGAGGCGGCTCACGAGCGTGGATGGCGGCGCGCGGCGGCTGGCGACGACGATCAGAGGATCTTCCAGCGTCATGTGGTCAGAAACGCGCTCACGGCGGCATCGAACTCAGGAACCGTCACGATCGTGTAGTGGTTCGTTCCCTCGATCTCTACCAGCTGGCACCCCGCGATGACGTCCCGCACCCGCGCGGCTTCATCGCGCGGCAGGATGAAGCCGCGGTCACCGCCCAACAATCCCACTGTCGCGCGCACCAGCAGCGTGGGCTGGCGCACCAGATCGGGCAGCGCCTCGCTGCGCGTCAGCGCCAGCGCGAGCGACTCCTCCTCGATGGCCGCCTTGGGAACGCGCGAGACGACCGTACCATCCGCGCGCACGTCAGCGTCGTAGCGGAAATACTCCTCCCAGAGATCGTTCCACTCGGTGATCATCGGCAACTGGCGCATCAGCCCAAGGTAGGCATCGAGCGAGGGATAGGAAGTCCCCAGCCGCGATACCGAGGCGGAGATCGCCTGAGCGGTGTCTTCGGGTATCTTGCCACCCGCGTCCACCAGCACCAGCTTGCGCGCACGCGCCGGATGCACCGTCGCCAGATACATCGCGATCACCGCGCCGAGCGAATGCCCGACGATGTCCGCGCTGTCCAGCCCAAGCGCGTCCAATAACGCTACGAGATCGGCCGCGTGAATGCTGACTCCGTAGCCCCGCGCGGGTTTGTCGCTCAAGCCCCGGCCGCGCAGATCGGGCGCGATCACGTAGTGCGCCTGTGCCGCCAGGTGCGGGCCCAGACGCGCCCATGCCTTGTGGCTGGCGGTAAGCCCATGCACGAGCAGCACCACGCGCTCCGTGTTTGGCATTCCCCAGGTCTGATAGTGCAGCGTGACGCCGGGCAACGACCGCGAGGACTCGTGGGCGGCTGGTGTGGATGCCGCTGGCGAGTGGGAGACCGGGCCCCGCGCATCGGCGGGCGTCTGGTGGGCGGGACGGTTTCGCCGGAAGAACCCCATCGGATGTACCTCCTCCATGCTCCTCGCACCTCTCGGGCGCATCACATCCCAGGGCTCGTCGCGCTCCAGGCACCAACCGCGTGGCCCCACATGGGCCACTCGAGACCGCCGGCCGCGCGCATTCAGTAGAGCCACCACAGCCGGAGGCGCGGGGCCACGCCAACGCGCTGCCGCCGTGTTTGGGCGCTCGACCGGGTTTGGGCTCCCAGCGCGCAACCTGGCCCATGATACCACGAAAGCCCGCTTGGCGCTCTCTTGCGCTGGGATGTCCGGGGCGGCAAGGAGCGCGCGTGAGCGCCGCCTGAGGCGTGACGCGATGCTCAATGCGTGCGGGCCCGCTATGCTGCCGCGCACGTCCGGCTACAGAGATGGTGCCGCATGCGTGCGCCGGGCGTCGCGTATGCGTGCGTGACGCCCGAGCGCATGGAGCTTTTCCCACTGTCGGCCGCGTCGTCGACAGCGGTGATTCGGGCGCTTGGTTTCGGAGCGCCTATGCCACATAGGAGAGGAAGGCCAGGTAGATCGGGATGTCGGCGCCGGCATGGAAGAGGGACGACGCGACGATGCCGTTCGAGCTGCGCATGAGGTACCCGGCGAGCAGTCCGAGCGGGAACACGACGAACACGATGAACAGCAGGGCGAACGGCGTGTACGCCACGCCCACGTGCGCCAGCGCGAAGATCATCGCCTGCAGTACGTTCGAGAGGTAGGGGCCGAAGAAGGCGTTGTACTTCCGCAGGAACAGCCCGCGGAACACCAACTCTTCCAGGAAACCGTTGGAGAGCGCGACCACGAGCAGCGCCGGGGTCAGCGC
The DNA here is from genome assembly GCA_025450405.1 of Ktedonobacterales bacterium. GTDB lineage: Bacteria > Chloroflexota > Ktedonobacteria > Ktedonobacterales > JADMIN01 > JANWHL01. The sequence goes on along the minus strand of JANWHL010000132.1, from coordinate 9,789 downwards.
GAGATAGCGATGGAGCGAGACCGGGCCGCTGGTCGGAAAGATCCGGCTCGACAGTTGCAGGGCCGCGAGCGCGTAGAAGACGACGAAGCCGGCGACCCCGATGACCAACGCCCGGCCAATCCTGCCCGGACGGAGGTAGAGCGAGCCCAGGTCCCCGCCAAAGGCCCTCGTCAATCCGACCACCACGACGACGGCGATCACGAGCTCGACCAGCTGCACGGCCACCGATGCGCCGACCGTGGACGCGAGCGAATCGCCAGCCCGCGGCGGACTGTGCAGGACATACCTACCAAAGTAGCTCGGCACGGTGTTGTCGAGCACGACAAAAACCGAGAGGATGAAAAAGGCGAAGGGCAGCTCCCAGAACCGCCGGAGCGACGCGCGCCGCCGCGCGACCAGCGCGAGAGCGAGAAAGATCGCGCAGACGAGCACGCCGTAGGCGATCTGGGAGAGGCCGCCGGGTATGTAACGCGTCGAGAGCGCGACGACGCCCGCGCCAACGCAGAGGATGGCAAGGATGGTCTTCTGGCGCGGGTCTGGGGACGCCTGTCGCTCGTCGGTCATCGCCCGCGCGGGTGTCGAGGCTTCCATTGGCTGGCGCTCCTCCCATTGCGTATGCCATACGGTATAGCGTACAGTATACTGGAGGAACGCCGCGTGTCAAGCCCCAGCGCGCGCGGCCGCTGGGAGGCGCGTCGACTCATCCGCGGTCTGCGGCGAGGTTGCCACGGACCCCTGGAGAAGACCATTAAGAGGTGTGACCATGTCCATTCCGCCTCGCCGCACGCGGCGACCGCGGGGCTCGCTCACCCGTCCGCGGGTCGTGGAGGCGGCGCTGCGGCTGGCCGATGAGGAGGGCCTGGAGGCACTGACCATGCCTGGTCTGGCCCGCCGGCTCGACTGTGGGGTCATGACCATCTACGGGTACGTCGATAGCCGGGACGATCTGCTCGACGCCATCGCCGCGGCGGGCCTGGCGAACCTGCGCCTGCCGTGGCCACTGCCCGCCGAGCCGGCCGCTGTGCTGGTGCTGTGGGGGCGGGCGCTGCGCGAGACGCTGATCGAGCATCCGTGTCTGCCGGTGATCTTCCTCGCGCGAGCCGTGATCGGGCAGGCCATCTTCCGCGGCATCGAGGCGCTGCTGGCCGCGCTCGGCCGGGCCGGCATGCCGGCGGCGGTCGGGGTGCGCGCGATCTACGCGGTGGTCATCTATACCACCGGGTTCGCGGCCTGGGAGCAGCCGCGCACGGTGCGGCAGCCGGCATCCGACTATGCCATGGCCTGGCGCCGCGAGTTCGCGAGCCTGCCCGCGGATGACTACCCGCTCACCAGCGGGGTCCTGGACGAGCTGGCGCGCGTGGCGGGAGCCGAGCAGTTTGAGCTCGGGCTCGCCGCCCTGGCCTCCGGGCTTGCCGGCCGCGCGCCCGGGCTGGGCGACGCGCCGGGCGGGACTCGGGACGGCGGCCGCTCGACATCCACCGAGTGACGGTCCAGTGCGCTCGCCGCCAGCGGCCCGCATCGCGTGCCAACGGCGGCGACCTACCACGCGACGAGCGCCCGAATGCGCATCGCCAGGTCAATCGCCAGGTCAGTGGCCGCGTCGCCGACTTCTTCGCCATCCACCGACCCAACCCACATCGCCCTCAGCGGTCGGGGACTCCTCATTGCCTTCACAGTGCGCCTTCACGCGCCTCGTCCATACCCAGAGCCGCGCGTGGCGCACCGTCGCGAGCACGAGGCACACGGCAGCGCCCCCCGCCCGGATGTGGCACCCGGACGGCGGGGCGCACCGCGTGGTTCGCGCGCAGAGGGGCGCGCACCCACCCCATGCGTTAGAACTTCGAAGCCATCGCCGCCGTGCCGACGAAGTCGCCGCTGATGTCCTTGACGGCGCCCGGCTTCGTGGGATCGATGGCGAAGATGCTGTTATCGCGGGTCGGGACACGCTGGTTGGGCTGGGAGCCGTAGCTGGCGGTGGGGTAGAGACCATGCAGGTCGACCGTGCCCAGCGAGTTGAAGGCGTTGAGCAGTCCGGCACGCGACAGATCGTGGTTGTCGGCCGCCTTCTTGAGGATGGCGGCGGTGATGATGGACTCGGTGTAGCCGAACTCGAAGAACCCATTTGGCTGCTCGTTCGGCTGATACATCTGGATGTCCGTGAGCATCTGGGCCATGCCCGGCTTGCTCGTATCACCCCAGCTGGCGCCCTGGCCGACGACCCAGACGAAATGCTCGAGCACAGGGGCCACCTTGGTCGTCAGCAGGATCGGATGCCAGGCGGGGCTCTGGAAGATCCACTGTGGTGTATACCCCAGCGCGGCGGCCGTGCCGACGATCGTCGCCGCGTCGGTCGGAGTGGCGGTCACGAAGACATACTTGGCGCCCGAGGCCTTGAGCTGCGCCGCTTGCGCGGTGACGTCGGTCGCGCCAAGGGTGAAGGGAACCTGGCCGACGTCATCCAGATGGTAGGCGGTGATGGATTCTTGGTAGCCGGTGAGCCCGTCCTGACCATAGTTGTCGTTCTGGTAGATGATGGCCGTCTTGGGACTCGTCACGCCGAGCTTGTTGACGACGTAGTCGAAGGCGTTCTCCACCTGCAGCCGGTAGGGCGTACCAACCAGGACGACGTACGGCTGGCGCGCCAGATCGGAGTCGAGGGTGGCGGCCGAGGTCAGCATACGGTCGGCGTTGATCTGGTCGAGGATCGCGTGCGTGGTAGGCGTGCCGAGGCTCTCGGCGAGCATCAGCACCTGGTTGTGGATCTCCTGGTAGACCTGCACCTGGGTGGGGACATCGTACTTGGAGTCTTTCTCGACGAGGTTGATCTTGAAGCCGTCGATGCCGCCGTGGGCGTTGATGTCCTTGAAGTAGACCTCGACGCCCTGTGTGAGTGGAATGCCGATCAATTGCCCCACAGGCCCAGAAAGCGGGGAGAGGACGCCAAGATCGATGGTCTTCTTGGCGAGGTCAACGCCGGGGCCACCTTTGAAGGCGGAGCCGCCGCCGCTGACACCGCCGCAGCCGGCCAGCATCAGGCCCACGACGCCGCAGAGCGTCAGCATGCGCAGGATCAGGCCCGTGCGCGGAATCGCGAAGATCGCCATGGCTTTGAACTCCTATCACTGGTTCAACGCTGATCGATCAGTGCGCGGGTACTGGGCGGAGACCCCGACAGGACCCATCCGGGAGACTCTCCGCCGTCGGCCGACATCGGCCGGCGATCAGGTATCCAATTCCGGCGCCACGTGCGCGCCGTCGTCGGCGTCCGGCGTGGCGGGATTGGGCCGCGGTGCGGTCGCGAACTCACCTCCTTTGCGACGATCGTCGAGCCGCCGGCCGAGAGCCTGGACGCGACGGATCAGACCGATGATACCTGCCGGCTCGAACAACAGGAAGACGATGATCATGACGCCGTAGATCAGCGCGTTGAGGTCGCCAGTGGCGATACCCTCCCCGCCGGCGCTCTGGGGTACGAGTGAGAACTGATCGAGCGCGCTGGGCAAACCAAAGACGAAGGCGGCGCCGAGGATCGAGCCCCAGATGCTGGCGACGCCTCCGACGATGATGGCCGCGACGAACTGGATCGCGAGCACCAGGTCCCAGATTTGGGGTACGGGGTGGCTGAAAGCTGGATAGGCAACCCACAGCGAGCCGGCGATGCCCGCGAGGAACGACGAGAGGATGAACGCACCGACCTTGGCTTCGAGCAGGTTGACACCCATGATGGCTGCCCCGACCTCGTTGTCGCGCACCGCCTGGAAGGCCCGGCCGGCGCGCGAGCGCATGACGTTGCCGACGAAGAGTGACGAGAGACCCAGGATGAGCACCAGCAGAAGGAAGTACACCTGGTTCGACGTCAGCTGAATGCCGAAGATCGGGTCCGGGTTGGCGAAGGACCAGCTGCCGATGCTTGGCGAGGGAGCGGTGCGTCCCGCGTCGCCGCCGGTCACGAAGGTGAGCCGCTTGAAGAGAAACTGGCCGATGAAGACGAGAGCCAGCGTCACGATGCCGAGGTAGAAACCCTTGAGCCGCAGGGCAACCGGGCCGACGAGCGCGCCGGCCAGGGCGGCGACGAGGCCGGAGGCGGGGAGCCAGATGACGAACGGGAGTGCCAGGCCCACCGGGTCTCCAGAATGCATCGGGCGATCGCCGCCCAGCAAGGTGGTGGTGTAGGCACCGATGCCCATGAAGAAGGTGATGCCTAGGGAGATCTGGCCGGTGTAGCCGGACAGCACGTTGAGCGACAGCGCCCCGACGCCAGCGACCAGGGTATAGTCGAGGATCGTCAACCAAGAGTCGCCGCCGAAGAGAAAGACCAGGCCCAGCAGGATGGCGCCGCCGACCAGCAGGCCACGACGACGCGGCGTACCGAGCAGACGCGGTAGGGCGGACGCGGCGGCGGGCTCGCTGGGCGCTGGCGTGCTCATACCCGCTCTACCTTTCGCGAGCCGAAGAGTCCGTAGGGCCGGACGAGCAGGACGACGAGCATAACGAGGTAGGGAGCGACGGTCTCAAAGCCGGCGCCCAACCAACTGACACGAAGTTCGTAGCCACTGGCGTAGCCGTAGGTCAGGCCGATGAGCACGCCGCCGACAACCGCCCCAGGGATCGAGTCCAGGCCGCCGAGGATGATGGCAGGGAAGGCCAGCAACGCGCTCTGGCCGAGCCCAACATCGAACCCGCCAGAGCCCTGCCTGGCCGCCAGGAGCACGCCGCCGATGGCCGCGACGGCCCCGGCGAGGCCCCAAGCCATGGCGTACACGGTGCGCACGTCGATGCCGACAGCCAGCGCCGCCTCCTGGTCAAGCGCGGTGGCGCGCATCGCCAGGCCATAGCGCGTGCGGTTGAAGAAAAGGAACAGCGCGGCGCAGCACACGAGGGTAGCGGCGATGATCGTGATGTCGATGTCGTTGAAGACCACGCCGCCGAGGCGAACCTGGCTGACGGAGCCAAAGGGCGTGGCTGCGTTGAGGAACTGTGTCGCGCCCAGTCGCACGGTGACGCCGGTGCGCAGGAGGACGTCGAGGCCGATGGTGATCATGACGATCGAAAAGACCGGCCGGCCGATCATACGGCGCAGGGCGAAGCGCTCGAAGAGCAACCCGATGGCGACGGTGACGGCGATGGCCACCAGGAGCGCGAGCGGGAAGGCCAGGCGCCAGGTGTACATGGCGTACGAGGCGACATAAGCGCCGACAAGCAGCAGCTCGCCCTGAGCGAAGTTGATGACCTCGCTGGCCTTGTAGATAATGGCGAAGCCCAACGCGATCAGGGCATAGATGCACCCGATCGCCAGCCCGATGAAGCTGTAGGTAATGAAGTCGGCCATCGCCTACTCCCTCCCGCCGCGCGCACAGCTAGCCGTTCAGGTCGGCGCCCGCCTGGGCGCCGGAGGTGGACGACGAAAACTCCTCCCCGAGGTAGGCCCGGATGACGTCGGGGTTAGCCTGCACGGCGGCGGGCTCGCCCTGGGAGATGACCCTGCCGAAGTCGAGGACGAGGACGCGGTCAGCGATGCCCATGACCATGGCCATGACGTGCTCGACGAGGACTTGGGTGACGCCGAGCTGCTCTTTGATGTCGAGGATGATGCTGGCCATGTCGTTGGTCTCCTCGAGGTTCATTCCGGCCACCGGTTCGTCCAATAGCAGCAAGCGGGGCTCGAGCGCCAGCGCGCGTGCCACGTCGACGCGCTTCTGCAGGCCGTAGGGTAGGTTGCCAAGCAGCTCGCCGCGGTAGCGCGAGAGACCGAGCACTTCCAACAGGTGGAGGCAATAGGCGCGATTGCGCGTCTCTTCGGCGCGCGTGGGGCCGACGAAAAGACCGCCGAGCAGAATGCCGCTGCGCATGCGTGCATGGCGCCCGAGCAAGAGATAGTCGAGGACGCTGGTGTGCGGAAACTGGCCGAGATTCTGGAAGGTTCGCGCGATACCGGCCGGGGCGACCTGGTGGGTGCGCAGGCGGAGCAGATCGCGGCCGTCAAAGGTGACGCGTCCAGCCACGGGCTGATAGACACGCGAGATGACGTTGAAGAGCGAGGTCTTGCCGGCGCCATTGGGACCGATGACGGCGAAGAGCTCGCCACGCGCGACCGAGAACGAGACGTCGGCGAGCGCGGTGACGCCAGCGAAGCGGACCGTCAACCCCTCGACCTGGAGCAATGACTGGCCCGCGGGCGCGGCACCCCTCGGAGGCGGGGGTGGCTGCTGGCTCATCAGGCCCACCTCCTCTGTGGGCGGTGCTGGCGCAAGGTAGCGACCTTGCTGGCCTGCTCACCTTCGGTGAGGCCGAGATAGAAATGACGCACCAACTCGTTGCGCAGCAGTTCCGCGGCGGACTGGGCCAGCACCACACGGCCGGTCTCGAGGACATAGCCAGTATCAGCGACCGAGAGCGCCATCTGCGCGCTCTGCTCGACAAGGAGCACGGCGGTGCCGCCCGCGTGGATCTCGGCGATGATGTCGCGGATACGCTGGACCATCAGCGGTGCTAGGCCTAGCGAGGGCTCGTCCAGAAGCAGGAGGCGGGGGCTGGCCATCAGGCCCCGGCCCATGGCCAGCATCTGCTGCTCGCCGCCAGAGAGGTAGCCGGCGTGAGTGTCGCGGCGCTCGCGCAAGAGCGGGAAGAGCTCGAGCACACGGTCGTAGGCGCGGCGTTGCTCGGCTGAGGAGCCGCGCGCGGCGAGGGCCCCAGAGCGGAGGTTCTCTTCGACGGTGAGGTCCGCGAAAAGGCGGCGGCCTTCGAGCACTTGGGAAATGCCGCGGCGCACGATTTGGGCGGCGTTGAGCCCATCGATGCGGCGGCCATCGAACGAGATGCTGCCGCACGTGATACGCGCGTTGTGGATGCCCAGAAGGCCAGTGATGGCGCGCAGCATGGTGGACTTGCCGGCACCATTGGCGCCAAGCAGGGCGACGACGGCGCCGTCGGGAACCTCGAGCGAGACGCCACGTATGGCGGTGACGGCGTTGCCGTAGCTGACCTCGAGATCCTGGACGAGCAGCATCTCAGCCCCTCCTGTGCCCGGACCCCCAGCGCGGCTCGGGGACCAAAAATGCGACGTTGGGGATTACTTGCCGGCCAGCCGGTAGGTTAATGGTATACTAGCGCAACAGTGGTGTCAAGGTTTCGCACGCGCCGCATCCGTCGGCGCGCGGGAGTCTCGATCAACGGCCGCGGGGCGGCGAGGAGCACGCGTTGAGATCGCGCTGGGAGAGCGGAAAATGGGATCGAATGTGAGCGATAAGCCAGGCAAGCGGCTTGGCAGACCACCACGGACCGATAACCAGCGCGAACGCATCCTGCGAGAGGCAGCCGTCCTGTTCGCGCAAAGCGGCTTCGAGGAGTCGCGCCTGAGCGATCTGGCACAGGGAACGGGCATCTCGAAGGCGGGAATCTACCACTATTTCCGTTCCAAACAGGATGTGTATGACGCGATCATTGTGCAGACATTGCAGCGGCTGGTAGAGTACGTCGGCGCGGTGGTGGAGGGCGCACAGGGCCCGCGTGCGCAGTTGCTGGCGTTTATGACGGCGCATGCGGAGTTCTTCGAGCACAATTACTGGGCGTTCTGCGCGATGCTGATAGGCTTCAGTGGCATGCGGCGGCGCGAGATGCGGCAGGAGGCGGTCGACCTGCGCGAGCGCTACGAGCATCTGTTGCGCGCGATCGTGGCGGAGGGGGTGGCGCGCGGGGAGTTCCGCGCGGTGGATGCGGCGATGACGGGGCGCGCCGTGCTCTCGATGCTGAACTGGATGGCGCGCTGGTTCCATCCGGGTGGGCCAAAGACGGCGCCTGAATTCGCGCGGGTGTACGTGGATCTGCTGCTCGGCGGGCTGCTACAAGAGCCAAACCTCAGTGGCGGTCCACCGACGCTGAGAGCCTGTCCAGGCGTATAATGCCACGAGAGCCCGCTGGGCCTGTCGCGCGCTGACCCGCCCGCTGGCGCATGGTGCCGCATCGCTCAATGGAGATCACGAAATGGCCGCTGAAATGCGCCGTACGACACGCACCCACCCGACCAAGTTACTTCGCGCAATGGATCGCGCAATGGATCGGGTCGTTCAGGAGGGCAAGGCCGAGAGCCGCGGCGAACTGGTAGCCGTGGCGTCGCGCCGTGGGCTGGCGAGCCGCGAGCGAGCGGCGATCGATGCCGCCTTTGCGGGAATGGCGGACGATCATGCGTATCGGGCTGAAGCCCTCGCCATCGAGGCCGAGTTTGAGTGCGCCGACGCGGAGGCCCTGCGGCTCGCTGAGGATGAGGTGCGACGGGCCGACTGAGAGCGATCAGGCATGATTGGGGGACGACGATGGCGAACCGGACATCCGGCGGGGGCAAGGCGCATGTGACTGGCGGCGCGGGCGCGAACGGAGCCGGGCGAGCAAACGGGGCCAACGGGGCGACGTCGCGGCCACTGGAGCGGCCGGTCGCCATCGTGGGAGCGCGGCTGATCGACGGGACGGGGGGCGAGCCGATCGAGGACGGCACGCTGCTCATCGAGGGCGAGCGCATCACCGCCATTGGCCGGCGCGACCAGGTGCGCGTGCCACGCGACGCGGCGGTGATCGACGGCGCGGGCATGAGTGTGCTCCCTGGGCTGATCGACTGCCACGTGCATCTGGCCAGCCCGTGGGGCTTCAACCTGCTGCTCCGGCTGCAGACGCCACCCGCGCTCAATCTGCTCTACGCCGTGCCAAACTGCGCGGCGACGTTGGATGGCGGTGTCACCACGGCGCGCGACGCTGGTGGGACGCCGGCCGGGGTGCGGATGGCCATCCAGCGCGGCTTCTTCACGGGGCCGCGGCTGCTCGTCGCGGTGACCATCTTGACCCAGACGGGGGGACACGGCGACGCGATGATGCCCTGCTGCGTGGACCTGGGGGCGCCCATCGGCGCGAGCGGCGGGGACGTGCCGCGCGGCGTGGTGGACGGCACGGACGAGATGCGCCGGGCGACACGCGAGATCCTGCGCGCCGGGGCGGACTGGATCAAGCTCTGCACGAGCGGCGGCGTGCTCTCGCCAGGCGATTCACCGCGCTCGGCGCAGTTCACCGTGGACGAGATCGCGGTCGCGGTCTACGAGGCGGCGGCGCAGGGCAAGCGCTGCATGGCGCACGCGCAGAGCACGGAGGGGATCAAGAACGCCATCCGCGCGGGGGTGGCCACCATCGAGCACGGCATCTGGCTGGACGACGAGGCCATCCAGATGATGCTTGATCGGGGGGTGTATCTGGTACCAACGCTGGTGGCGCCCGAGGACGTGATCCGGATCGCGGAGGCGAAGCCCGACCTGATGCCACCCTATGCCGTCCAGAAGTCGCGAGAGGTCATCGCGGACCACCGGGCGAGCTTTCGCCGCGCGGCGGAGGCGGGCGTGAAGATCGCCATGGGCACCGACTCGGGTGTGGGCCCACACGGCGAGAACGCGCGTGAGGTGGTCCTGATGGCGCGGAACGGGCTCTCGCCGATGGCGAGCATCGTGGCGAGCACACGTACGGCGGCGGAGATGCTGCATCTCGACGGCGATCTGGGGACGCTCGCGGCGGGCAAGCTGGCCGATGTGCTGGTGGTCGACGGCGATCCGCTGGCCGAGATCGACGTGCTCGCGGACGCCGCACGGCGCGCGCTGGTGCTCAAGGGCGGCGCGCCGGTGGTCGGGCGGCTGGCGGCGGAGCTGGCGGGCGCGAGCGAGCGGGTGAAGGCCAAGGCGTAGGAAGAAAACACAATCCCTCACACCTGGCCGGCGTCCGCCACATGTCGATCGAGCCGATAGCGCAGGAAGAGGTGGC